>CAYYBI010000282.1:0-5702 GCA_964469835.1 uncultured Rhodospirillaceae bacterium | reverse complement strand
GCGGCAACCGTATGGCTGCGCGTCGGGAAGACCTTGGTCACGCACGCGGTCTTCAGTCCGGCCTCGGCCAGCCCGACCGTCGCGCGCAGCCCCGCGCCGCCGGCGCCTACGACGACAACGTCGTATTCATGATCGATGATTTGATATGCCTGACCCATAAACGGTCACCTTACGATAGTTTTGCGAGTATTTTCGGTTTCAGAATGCGACTTTGAGCACGGAGAAGGCGGCGGCAACCGCAAGTGCGAAGCTGCCCAGCTTTATACATAATAGGCAGGCGATTTTTATGCCTTCGCCATGCACGTAGTCCTCGATCACGACCTGCATGCCGAGTTGCAGATGGTAAAACGTGGCGATGATGAAGAGCAGCATCAGCACCGCGGTCACCGGCGTGGCAAGCCACGCAGATACGGCGGTATGATCTGCGCCGGTCAATTTGATCAGCGATACCACAAACCAGATCGACAAGGGCACCAACGCCACTGCGGTAAGCCGCTGCATCCACCAGTGATGCGTACCGGCTTTTGCCGAACCGAGACCGCGCACCCGCGCAAGAGGTGTCCGCAAAGTCATGAGAACGCCCCCGTCGCCGCATACCCGCCGACCCAGACCGCCCCTGTCAGGACGATCGAGAGGATCATCACCGCATAGGCGCCGGCGTGTGCCGCCGGCAATTCCAGCGCCCTACCGGTGTCCCAGATGAGATGACGAACGCCGTTCGCGAGATGATACATCAGCGACCAAGTCCAACCGAAAAGCAGCAATCGTCCGAGCCATGTGCCCAGAAAGTCATGGATGGCCTGAAAGGATTGCGGCCCGGAGGCCAATGCGAGCAGCCAGCACGTCAGCAACAGCGCCCCAACGGCAAGCGCCACCCCCGTTGCCCGATGGGTAATCGACATCATCATTGTCCATTGCCACCGGTACACCTGCAAATGCGGTGAAAGCGGTCTATTCTCCGTGGCCATCGACGTCTCCTCGCATGTCAGCGCCATCGCCCGCGCCCATCGATGACGGCCAGCGTAAAGTCCGCGTTCGTATTGGGCTGAAGCTCGATGACTGAATTAGAGGGCTTTCCGGGACTAGTCAATGCTTACACCCGGCCGATGCGCCGCGCTGTTTATCATTGGGCGCCCTGCCGGCAGAAAAGTTATCGAAATCGCAGCGCGCAAATAACAAGCAAACATACAATGTGGATAAATATGTGGGTAAATTGTGGATGAATTGTGCGTCGCTTGCGCTTTTACTCACAACTTTTTCGTGTCCCTTTGGCTTTTAGTATGGACATCTTCAGATCGTCGCGCGACCATCGCGTTGGTGAGTGGAAGCGCTGATGTGTCGGACACACATTGCGGAGGGGCCGGTTCGAGCGATCGGGTTGGTGCCAAAGGGTGTATCGTTGGATATGTCAGGGGCAGGGTGGCGGTTTCAACCGTCGGCCGGCCCGGCTACCGATGCGGTCGATGGCGCGGCTAACGTTTCTTGAAACGTCGGATCGCGACATTTGTCAGCCGCGAAGTTTGGCTCGCACAGTCATCGCGGTCCTGCCGGGGGGTGTGAAAGCGCCATAGGTTGGGTCGTGAGCGGCACGACGAAGGGTTGCCGGGATTCCGGTTAGCCGATGACGTCGGGACGTTTTCACCGCGACATGCGCCGCCGCATAGTGGCGCATTGAACGGTACGAGGTGATCTCGGGCGCGGGATTACCTTGATGAAAGGGCTGTTGGTTTCTGTTGGCTCCCGTCGGTCGCCTCCCTGTGCCTGACGGGTGCGGACGCGGTGCGAATGCGCCGCGCAACTGCGGCTCGCTTGGCGCGGAATGCGGTGGGCGAAGCGCGGACAACAAAACCGGCGTGGCGGCGTAGCAATACGCCGCGGTGTCACGAGGACTTCTCGGTTTCGGTACTTGCAGCGCGAGATGACGGTCTTTGCGCTGGAGAAAGGCCCGCCTTTGACGGCAGCGTCGTCGCCAGGGTGTCTGCCGTTAAAAAGGGACTTCCAGTTTCATCACCATGAGCCATCTGGCTCGGGAAGGCGTCGGGGTACCCTGTACGGTACATTGTGGTCTGGTGGTCCCACCAACTCCGGAACACAAACCCGACGCCTTTCTTATATCAACACGAAAATTTCTTCTCAACTAAATTTACACAAAAAGTAAATGGGTTTTTGTGCCTCTATTTGCTCAGTGTCGGTTTTGATTTTGTCGTATCTTATATAGATGCCCAACAAATTGCGAATAGACCATTTCATCATTGTCCTTTTTCGGCGGGGACCATCGCGAGCCGTTCTATGCGATTGGCCAGCGCGATAAGGGCGCGCGCTTCGGCGACATGGAGGTCTTCGATCATTTGGCCGTCGACGACAATTACCGCCTGTCCTGCCGGCGCGTCTTCGAACGCGTTGGTTATTTTTCGCGCCCAGGCGATCTCTTCGTTGGCGGGTGAATAGGCGTCGTTCGTCGCCGCTATTGTCTTGGGATGAATTAGGGATTTTCCGTCGAACCCCAAGATACGCCCCTGCCGGCACGCCGCAGCAAATCCTTCATCGTCGGCAAGGTCGGTGTGTACCGCGTCGATGACCGCAATTCCCGCGGCCCGCGCAGCCAGAATGCAGAGGCCGAAACTGACGAGAAAAGCATCCCGTTCCGGCGTCTGACGGCAACGGAGTTCCTTGGCAAGGTCATTGGTGCCCATGATAAGGCCGCCGACCTGCGGCGACGCTGTAGCGATTTCGGCGGCGCGCAGAATGCCGCCCGGGGTCTCCATCATGCACCAGACGGCAACAGCACCGCCGCCCATTGACTAAGGTGCGCCGTCACCGTCCGCACCATGTCGGGCGTTTCGGTTTTTGGCAGGACAATGCCATCTGCGGACGTTTTGGCAATGGACGCGATATCATCCATCCCCCATTCAGTGTCCAGCCCGTTGATACGAACCAGCACTTCGCGGTCGCCGTAGCCACCTTCGCGAAGGGCATCGGTTATTTGGCTCCGCGCGGTGGCCTTCGCGTCCGGTGCGACGGCGTCCTCGAGATCCAGGATCAAGCCATCGGCGGGCAAGCTCCGGGCTTTTTCGAGTGCCCGGCTGTTTGATCCGGGCATATACAGCATGCTGCGGCGGGGGCGGAGGGGATCATGCATCGGGGCGGTTCCTGGGCGGATGAAGGTGCGGGCGGGACTATACCCGTCGCTGGCGACCGCGCAATTCAATGGGTCGCGTCGATTGATTGTTAGACCGGGCTTTGGTTTCCGCCGGTGTCGCCCTAGCATGGCGGTGTGAAGAAGGTCATGTCGATTCAGTCCTCGGTCGTCTCCGGTCATGTGGGGAATGATGCCGCCGCGCTGCCGCTGCAACGGCAGGGGTTCGAGGTATGGTCCATCCCGACCGTGCTGTATTCGAACCACCCGGCACACGGGCGGTATCAAGGCCGGATGTTTCCCGCGGCGGAAGTGGAGGCGTTGATCGGCGGTGTGGAGGATCTTCACGGGTTTTCTGACTGCGGCGCCGTCCTGTCCGGATATCTTGGATTGGCGTCAACCGGCGCCGTCGTTGCGCAAACGGTTCAGCGTGTGCAGCAGGCCAATCCTGCTGCCTTTTATGTGTGCGACCCGGTCATCGGCGATCATGGACGCCGCTATGTCGAGGCAGACATCATCGAAACCATTCGGCGCGATCTGCTATCCGTGGCCGACATCCTGACCCCCAATGCCTTCGAAGCCGCGCTGCTTTCCGGTATCGACATATCCGGTGTCGCGGATTCATGCCGGGCCGCCGGCGTGCTCGCCGAAGCCGCCAAGCGGCGGGTCGTCATCACCGGGATCGAGGCGGGAGAGTCCATCGCAACCGTGGTGGCCGACAGGGAGGCGCGCTGGCACGTGACGACGCCCCGGATCGACCATCCCGCGCATGGCGCGGGCGACCTGTTCACCGCCCTTCTTGTTGCGCATCTCCTGCACGGCAACACAATCGTCGACGCTGCCGCGCAGGCGGTATCATCGACCTATGCAGTCGTCGAGCAGGCGGCCAAACGGGGTAGCAGAGATCTTCCCTTGGTTGAGGTGCAGGATTTTCTTGTGTCGCCCCCCCATCGGTTCACCGCGACGCCGATTCGAGGTTAGGCGATAATATTTTTTTATAAGCGCACATTGTATATGAATTCAACTATTGAGCCAACGGTCGGAGACGAATGCCGCATCGCCTCTCAATCCAATTATATAATGCGCGCTTATTTATGTGGATTGCCAACCGCACAGGCGCGACGCCTAGCCGCCGAAACCGCGCTCAGGCCGCGCGTTTCTGCAGGTAGCTTTCGATCAGCGCTTCGGCAATCTGCACCGTGTTAAGCGCCGCGCCTTTGCGCAGATTGTCCGAAACGACCCACATCGACAGGCCGTTCTCGACCGACGGGTCTTCGCGCAGACGGCTGACAAAGACCGCGTCTTCGCCGGTGGACTCTTTCGGCGTCACGTAGCCGCCGTCGTCCCGTTTATCGACCAGCACCACGCCGAGCGCCTCGCGCAAGGCGTGCCGTGCCTCGTCCTCCGAAATCGGCGACTCGAATTCCACATTGACCGATTCCCCATGGCCGACAAACACCGGTACGCGCACACAGGTTGCGGATACGCGAATCTTGGGATCCAGGATCTTCTTGGTCTCGACCATCATTTTCCACTCTTCCTTGGTCGAGCCGTCTTCCATGAAATCGTCGATATGGGGGATCACGTTGAAGGCGATCTGCTTGGTGAAGTTTTCGGACTTGGCGAGTTCGTTCATGTAGATCTGCTTCGTTTGATTGAACAACTCGTCCATCGCCGCCTTGCCCGCGCCGGAAACCGATTGGTAGGTCGACACCACGATGCGCCGGATGCGCGCCAGATCGTGCAGGGGCTTCAACGCCACCACCATTTGCATCGTCGAACAATTCGGATTGGCGATGATGTTTTTCTTGCGGTACTCCGCGATCGCCTCTTCATTCACTTCCGGCACCACTAGGGGGACGTCCGGGTCCATACGGAAGAACGAGGTATTGTCGATCACGACCGCGCCCGCCGCCGCCGCCCGGGGCGCATGCACCTTGGACACGGAAGCGCCGGCCGAGGACAGCACGATGTCGGTCCCGGCAAAATCGTAATCGGCCAGATTCCGTACTGTGAGAATACCCGAATCGCCAAAGGACACTTCCTTGCCGACCGACCGCTCGGACGCCAGGGCCACGACCTCATCGGCCGGAAAGGCGCGCTCCGAAAGAATGTTGAGTATTTCTCGGCCGACATTCCCCGTCGCACCGATGACCGCAACCCGATATCCCATCTCTCTCGTTCCTTCTGTCAAATCGGCGGCAACACACCCCTGCACGGCGCGTCGCCCCATTGATCTCGTTTCTCGGTCCGCAAACAAAGCCGCGGAGGCCCAAATTCGCGCTCCGCGGTCAAACATCTCATTGGAACCGCCAGCGCTGTTAGGCCGGCGGCATGCGCAGGCCCTATCCGCCCGCTTTAACGGGCGTCTGAATTCGGCCGGTTTTCAAATCCATCTTCGCTGACCTGAACACTCGCATAGCTGGATTCCTCCCGCGCATGCCATCCGATATCCCGCACAATACGCCGATCGCAGGGCGGTTTGAAGCCAAAATTCTTCGTCTGCCGCGGCCGTCAGCCGGTCGGCACTTCCGGCGGCGGGAATTTGAGATCCTGCCAATTGACG
>CAYYBI010000281.1:0-12103 GCA_964469835.1 uncultured Rhodospirillaceae bacterium | reverse complement strand
TCCTATGCGGCGAACCCGCCGCCCGTCTATTCGGGCCTGGTGCACAGCCACGAAAAGGGAATGGTGGAAGCGCTCGCGGAGGCGGGGCGGTTTCCGGTGCGGCGAATCCAGCTCGATGCGCCGATGGATGATTTCTTTTTTGATCAGAAGTACCGCAACCTCATTGGATCGGCGCGCGACAGCCATTCAGCCGTTGTCGTCAACTTGAATGTCGGCCGTCCGATCAAGACGCTACCCTTGGAGGGGCTGCCCCATCTCGGTTCGGGTATTAGCTGGACCTACAACGGCCGTCGCGTGATGGCGACTCCCCATCTCAAGGAAGCGGCGGTCAGTGTCATCGATACGGGTACGTGGGATGTGGTAAAGCGCATCCCCACCCTCGGTCCCGGCTTTTTCCTGCGCAGCCATGAAAAATCGCCTTATGCCTGGGTTGACGTTTTCTTCGGCCCGAATCGGGATGCCGTGCACGTCATAGACAAGCGCACGCTAGAGATCGTGAAGACGCTGCGCCCGTCGCCCGGCAAGACGGCCGCGCATGTCGAATTCACACGCGATGGGCGCTACGTCCTTCTCAGCATTTGGGCAATGGATGGTGCGATCGTGGTTTACGATGCCAAGACATTGAAGGAGATCAAGCGCGTACCCATGGTGAAGCCGTCCGGGAAATATAATGTCTACAACAAGACCCGCCGGTCCGAGGGGACGAGCCACTAAGCCGTCGCCACGGATGCCGGCGCTGGTGTTGTGTGCCTATGGCTGCGGCGGTGGGCGTCAGGGAAGCGCCTTGCGGCGGTGTTCCCACATCTCCTTCGCCGATGATTCCGCCGCCGGGATCGAATTCGCCAAGCCGAGCATTCGCAGTGCGATGGCCACGGTGCCGACCACTGCGGCGTTTGGCGACGCCGTGTCGTCGTCGCCGCGCCATACCGCCTTTAGTCGAGCAGGTATCAGCGGTTCGTCGCGCCACCGGTGGCGCGAGCCATCGGCTGTTACGGGCCAGATCTCGGTTCCGGCATCGCCATTCACCAAGGTGGCGACGTGGCACGGCTTTTCCGGGTTTCGCTGAATTTCTCCGCCTCCGCCCTTGAAGGCTCCCATGACCGGCTGACCGATCAGCGCCGCCGTGGCTTGGTGCGTCGGCAGATAGGTCGGGTGAAAGACCCCCTGCAACTGGACAGGCGCGGCGAAAGGATTCAGCATCCGCGCGAAGGTGTTCGCGGGAGACCGTAGGCCCAGCACAGGTCGGAGATCGAACAGCGGCATCAATTGTGGACAAAACCGGTCGAGCGGAAGATATGCGAAATTCTCGCGATCCAGGCGGCGCGCCGCGTCGTCCGGGCCGGTGCTCGGTTCGATGCCGAGAGCGGCAAGCGCCTTTGGGGTGGTCGCGGGGCCGTCGCCGGCAATGCCATGCATCAACACCCGCACCCCATTCTCCGACAGCAGCTTGGCCGCGAGAATAAAATAGGGTTGTTGTTTATGCCTGTCGGCATAGGAGGGCCAATCCAGGGCCGCGTTGGCCGACGCCGGCCGGGCCATCATGCTGCGGCTTGCCTTCACGAACCCGGCGAGCTCCTCCGGCGTTTCCTTTCTATATCGCAGGACGACGAGAAATGCGCCGAGCTGCGCCGGCTCTGCTTCGCCGCGCAAGACCATGGCCATTGCCTGCTTCGCTTCGTCCTGCGACAGCGTACGTGAAAGCGATGGCCCTCGGCCGATCGTTCGAATGACATCGGAAAAGGATTGCATACTGGCGTCGACTTCCGACCCTGGTTTCGGGGCTAAATTACGTTCGGGTTGCAAGGGCTCTGCTGCTGACATTTCTATCGCCGAACCGGATGGTGAGCTAAAATTCCATCGAGTAGCAAACAAACTACTGGCGGACCCTGCCTTGATCGTGGTCAATCGAGCAGGATTAGGCGCATTCAAGTTGTACGGTTTGGAACGGGAAGGCTTTGTGAGCGCGATTTGACTTGAGCCGCGTGTGGGCCTTCGCGGATTTTCAGCGATGGGCGATCTGATTTGTTGAATTTGGGCGTCGCATAAGGTTTGCGACTTTCCGGGTTGGCTACGGGAAGGATGTCGGCGCGGTAAATCCCGGCTTGGAAACGTCGAGCGGCGTCCTAACCTCGGCTGTTTGCTTGGATGTGTAATTGCCCTGCCCGGCAATCAGGCGGAGACCTTCTATTGCGAATTCGCGGTGCATATAATTGAACCACGCGCCATAGCTGGACGTGGTGCGCACGATCTCGATCTTTACCGTGCGTCCTTGCTCCTTCATTTCGGTCAGTTGCCGGTACAGCGTCCGGACGCTGGGATGGCGTTCGCCGTTCACGGTGGTCACCACGTCCCACGGCGCGAAGCCCAGGCTATCCGCGGTGGATCCTGATTCGACGTGATGAATGACCAGACCATTATCCGCGTTGATAGCCTGCCCGTCCCGGATGACCCTCGGCCCAACGAGCATGCCGGAGACCATGACGGCGAGACGATGGGTAATATAGGGGGTGGGTTTCAGGTGGCCCTGGATAGTGTGTTCTTCACCCTTCCGCAGGATGCCGAGACGGACATTGCCGAGGTTGCCGCGGAGCGCATGAACCAGTTGTGCTTCGTTGACGATTCGGCCGGATCGTCCATTCGCGGTGACGATTTCATCGCCGGGCTGGAGCGGGAGTTGTGCGGGTGGCAGATAGGTCCTTCCGACGATAACCGCCTTACGGTCTGCGGGCGGGATCAAAAACGTCACCGGCAGGTGCGGCGGTGACGGATTCCCGCCGACCTGAAGGATTTTCAGGATGCGGCACGCAAACATCATCGGGACGGCAAAATTCGTGTTCTGATTGGATCCTCTGCCCAGACTGGCCGTGTTGATCCCGACCACATGCCCGGATTTCAGACTGATGAGGGGGCCGCCCGAGTTGCCGGGGTTAATCGAGGCATCCATTTGGAGCATGCCGGGTCCATTGTTCGCGGTGGCTGAAATAATTCCCCGCGTGCCGGTGTAATCGAGGCCGAACGGATGGCCGAAGGCGCCGATGGGATGGCCGACCGGCGGGTCGCGGCGGCACCCGAGCGGCGCGGCAGCCAGGGCGGTATCGACCGCCGAGGGGTCTATTTTCAGAATTGCCAGATCGAGATAGGGATCGACATAGACCTTGCGTACCTTGATGAAAGGTTTTCCCTTGAAGGCGACCGTTACCGCCGCCGGAGAATGGCCGACCACATGCGCATTGGTCATGATCCAGCCCCGCTTGGCATCGACGACGAACCCGGCGCCGCTAAAGGAGCCCTTGCTGTCCTCGATGAAGGCGGTGGTGATCCGGGTTTTGATTTTTACGGTGTAGGCCACGGCGTTGCGGAATACCGTTTCCGCGTCCAAGGCGGCTGCGGGTCCCGGCAAGAGCATGGAACCAAGCAGGACCGCGCCAATCATCCCGGTCCTGCGGCCCCATCGACATCCCCGTCTGTGGCCGCCGGACCGGGGCACAGTGCATGGCGTAGGCATTCTCGAAACCATCCCGAACCCATGAAATTCTTACCCGGCTCTCTTTATGACCGGGTCTTATTAAGACTTCTTAAATCGGGGATGGATTATTCGCCTCGGGCGCGGGTTCCGGCGCCTTTCGGCGGGCGCTTAGCACTGCATCAATTCAATGCTCACGCCGTCGGGGGCGGAGACGTAGCACAGCTTGCTGCCATTCGCGGATTCCTTCAGCTCGACGGGGAAGGTCACGCCTTTCTTGCGGAGTTTCTGGCAGAACGCCTCGAGGTCGCCCTCATACAGGAAGCCGAAATGATCGGTGCCCCATTCATTGTGGCTGGCGTAATCCTCGTACTGGCGAATCCCCGCGGCGGCGGCGGGGGCTTCGCCCGGCCGTTGGCCGCGGATGATGACCGTCATCCCGCCGATCTCCACGAAAATCTGCGGTGCGTTGCGCGACACCGTCTCGGCGGCGATCGTGGCGCCGAATATACTTACGTACCATTCGGCCGACTCCTTGGGGGTCTGGCTGATGATGTGGATGTGGTCGAATTTTAGCGCCGGATTGCTCATGGGTGCCTCTTGTCTCCCGTCTGCCTGTCGTATGCTGCGCCGGTATCTTGCGATTGTGTCACCTCGCATGCAAATGCCGCGAAATTGGCGCTGCAGGGGCCCGGTCCGAGTGACACCGCCGGCGCATGGCCCCATACTATCGGCCGGGCAAGATCTCTCACCGGTCCTCCACTATGTCCAAGCGTATCGCAATTTTCGGAGCAGGCGCCGTCGGCGGGTATGTCGGCGGGCATCTGGCGCGCGCGGGGCAGGACGTCTGCCTGATCGATCCCTGGCCCGAGCACGTTGACACCATCAATACGACGGGGCTCCGCCTCGAAGGGACGCAGGGCGACCATCTGGTGCGCGTCCCGGCGATGCACCTCCAGGAAATGCAGCGGCTGAGTAAGACGCCCGTCGATATCGCGATCCTGTGCACGAAATCCTTCGACACCGAATGGGCGACCTACGCGATGAAACAGTATCTGGCGCCCGGCGGATATCTCGTGTCGATGCAGAACGGCATGAACGAGGAACGGGTCGCCGCAGTGGCGGGTTGGGAGCGCACCGTCGGCTGTATTGTCAGCACGATCAGCGTCAATTGCTATGCGCCGGGGCGCATCAAGCGGTTCCAGCAACCGGGCGGCAGCAAACACACCGTCTTCCGGGTTGGCGAGGTGCATGGGCGGATCACCCCGCGCGCCAGTGCGCTTGCCGGGATCCTCGGCCAGGTCGATAGCGCCGCGGTGACCCCGAACCTCTGGGGTGAGCGCTGGACAAAGCTGACGACCAACAGCATCACGCACGGCATTCTGGGGGCGACCGGACTCGACAACCGGTCGGTCTATGTGGAGCGCGGCACGGCACACAGGATGGGCATCAAACTGGCGGGCGAGGCGATTGCGGTGGGCCGCGCCCTCGGCTTCGACGTCGGCACGATTCTCGGCATGTCGCCTGATGACTGGAGCGGCGCAGCGGACGGCGATGCGGCTGCGCTCGACACCGTGCGGAGCGGGCTCGCCCATTGGATGACCACCCTCACCGAGCCGTCGCAATCTTCCGTCGGCCGCGATGTCACACGGGGGCGGCGGTCCGAGATCGAGTACACCAACGGCCTGATCGCGGCCAAGGGCGAGCAGGTCGGCGTGCCGGCGCCGACCCATGCGGCGCTGACCCGGGTTATCCTGCGGATCGACCGGGGCGCGCTCATGCCCGATCCCGCGAATATCGAGGGTATTCCCATGGAGGCGCGCGATCCGGGCCTCCCCTCTTGACCATGGAGAAATAGGAATGCGGGCAATTGTTTGCGAGAAATTGGGGACGCCGGGCGATTTGGTGTTGCGCGAGCTGCCGGATCCACCTGAACCCGGTGCGGGCGAAATCAAGGTGGCGTTGACGGCGCGGGGTGTTCAATTCGTCGATGTCCTGATGGTGGCCGGTGAATACCAGACCAAGCCGCCCCTGCCCTTCATTCCCGGCGGCGAAGCGGCCGGTGAGGTGATAGCGGCGGGACCGGATGTCACCGCATTCAAGGTTGGCGACAAGGTAATGACGCGGCATTCGCCGGGGAGCTTTGCGGAACTGGCGACGATCCCGGCGAGCGCGGCCCTGCCGGTACCGAAAAACATGGAGTTGATCCAGGCGGCGGGATTCCGGTCGGCCTATGCCACCTCCTATCATGCGTTGGTCCAGCGCGCCCGGTTGCAGCCGGGTGAGGTGCTGTTGGTGCACGGTGCGGCCGGCGGTATAGGCCTTGCCGCCGTTCAGATCGGCAAGGTATTGGGCGCGACCGTCATTGCCACCGCCGGGAGCGATGAAAAACTCGCTGTTGTCGCAGCCAATGGCGCCGATCATGTCATCAACTACACCGACGGGTTTCGCGACCGGGTCAAGGAACTGACCGGCGGGCGCGGCGCGGACGTAATCTATGATCCGATCGGCGCCGATGTTTTCGACGAATCCATGCGATGCCTGAATTGGGGCGCGCGGATACTGATCCTCGGTTTCGTCGGCGGCCGGGCGGCTTTGGCCAAAACGAATATTCTGTTGATCAAGGGTGCGTCGGCGGTCGGCGTGCGTATGGGCGGTTTCAACGAGTTCGAGCCGGAAACCGCAGCCGCCAATCTGCGCGTGCTCGTCGAATGGGCCGAGGCGGGCAAGATCGCACCGCATGTTTCCCACACCTTCCCGCTTGATCGCGTCGCCGAGGCCCTGCAAACGATCATCGACCGGAAGGTGATCGGCAAATGCGTCATCACGAATTGATGTCAGGCGCCGAGTTCGGGCCGCGGCATCGTCTAATTTTCAGATAGTTCGCAACCGCGATTGAGAATCGCTGGCCGAGTGCCTATCTTGTCCCGTATCTAGACATCAATCCGGAACCGTCAACGGTCCATTGTGCCAGGTGGAGCAAGGGCGGGAAATTTTGTGAGTTCACACACGTGACATCTCCCGGCGACACAGCTTCGGCGGCGGAACCCGCCGGCTCGATTCCGAACGGGTTATCGGCGGTCAACGCCCGCGTCTATGGCGGCCTGCCGGTTGACGCGCATCGCGGCCAGCGCGACGATTTCCAAATCTTGTGGCGCATCGTCCACCTTGCAATGCGCCATCGTGGACGCGTTGCGATTGCCGTCGTAGCGACCCTTGCCGCCGCCGCGTTTCAACTGCTCATTCCGCAATTGCTGGGCGACGCGGTGGACAGCGCGCTTGGACTGCTGAACGCGGCGAGCGCGCCGCCGGCGGTTGCGCGCGAGGCGCTGTTCTCCGCCGCGATGCTGCTGCTGGGAGTCTCCGTGCTACGCGGTCTGTTCACGCTGGCGCACAATTATTCCGGCGAAGCGATCGGTCACCAATTGGCCTACGATCTGCGTCTCGCCTTTTACGACAAGCTGCAACGGCTCAGTTTTTCGTTTCATGACCGGGTACATACCGGCGAGCTGATCACGCGCGGCATGCTGGATCTCGAAGGCGTGCGCATGTTCTTCAATGCCGGCGTGCTGCGGGTGCTGCTGCTCAGCATCCTGATTGGCGCGGGTGCCTGGCTGTTGATGTCCGCCGATCTGGTGTTGGGGGCGCTGAGCCTGAGTTTCGTGCCTTTCGTCGCCTGGAACGCCGCGACCATCCGGCTTCGCCTGCGGCATCTGTGGCTGTCGATGCAGGACCGGCTGGCGGTGCTCAGCCGCATCATGGACGAGAACCTCACCGGTATCCGCGTGGTGCGCGCCTTCGGTGCGGAACGTCATGAACTGAATAAGTACGACCTTGCCTCCGATGAGGCGCTGGCGCTGTCTAATCGGCGCATCCGGCTGCGCGTCGCGTCCACCTGCACCATGACTTTCGCCTATTTCGTCGCCATGGGATTGGTGCTGTGGGTCGGCGGGCTGCGCGTCCTGGATGGCACGATCACGGTCGGCAAGCTGACTGAGTTCCTTGCCTTCATGACCATCCTACAGCAGCCGGTACGCCAGCTCGGCATGGTGGTGAATGCCTTTGCTCGCGCGTCGACATGCGGGGCAAGATTGTTCGCCGTTCTCGACTTCGAATCCGAGATCGCGGAAGCCGCCGATGCGGCGCCGCTTGCGGTGTCGGAGGGCACGGTGCGGTTCGACGATGTGTCCTTTGCGTATGGCGGCGAAGGCGCGCCACCGGTGCTGCACGGGGTGTCGTTTGAGCTGGGCCGGGGCCAAGCGCTTGGCATCGTCGGCCCGCCCGGCAGCGGAAAATCGACCATCGCACTCCTGCTGGCGCGTCACTACGACGTCAGCGGCGGGCGTATTACCATCGATGGCCAGGACATTCGCGACGTGACGCTGGAGTCGTTGCGCCAGGCGGTGCGGGTGGTGCCGCAGGATCCGTTCCTGTTTACCTCGGCGCTCGATAACAACATCGCCTATGGGGATCCCTGGGTCGATGATTCGGGCATTGCGGACGCAGCGGCCCGGGCGCAGATCGGCGACTTTATCGAGACGCTGCCCGAGGGATACGACACGCTGGTGGGTGAGCGCGGCGTATCGCTGTCCGGTGGGCAAAAGCAACGTGTCGCCATCGCGCGGACCGTGATGCTGGACCCGGTCGTGCTCGTGCTCGACGACTCCACCGCGGCAATCGACGCGGGGACCGAGCTGCGCATCCGTCAGGCCCTGCAACAGACCGCGACCGACTGCGCCTCGATTATCGTGTCGCATCGGCTGGGCACGCTGCGGCATGCCGACGAAATCCTGTTTCTCGAAGAGGGGCGCGTGATCGAGCGCGGCAATCACGACACGCTGATGCGGCTGGGTGGACGCTACGCCGCACTGTTCGCACTGCAGTCGAATGACGGCGGTGCGACGGAGCCGGCGGCCGTCGCGGGAGCGGCGGAATGACCGTATTTTCGCCGCGCACGATCAAAGATGGAGCGGACGGGCCGGGGATGCGGCCGCCGCACGCGGTGGTCGGCTCGCAAATCAGCCGCGACGAGGAAATGTTCGGCGCCGCCTATGACGGGCATGTGGTGCGGCGGTTTTTCGAATTCGTCAGACCCTACCGGCGGCGGATCTATATTGCCATTGCCGCCGTGCTGACGTTTACCCTCACCCAGCTTTCGGTGCCCTTGATCATCCGGATGACCATCGACGACGCGCTGCTGCCCGGGCGCGGCGGTGAAGCCATCTTGCTGCTGGCCGTCGCCGCCTTCGCTGCCGCCATCGTCATCAACTACGCGGCCAATTTGACCCAGGACCGGCTCGTCGCATTGACCGGTGAGCGCGTCATTTTTGATATCCGGCGGGCAATGTTCGCCCATTTGCAGCGGGTCGCGCTGAGCTTCATGGACAAGACCGAAGTGGGGCGCATGATGTCGCGCCTGCAGGGCGATGTGAATTCGCTGCAGGAATTCCTGGAAAACTCCATTACCGCCATCGGCGATCTGGTTCTGCTGGTCGGCATCGTGGTCATTCTTCTGGTGCTCGATTTCCAGCTCGGCTTGCTGACCCTCTCGGTGGTGCCGACGCTGCTGA
Organism: uncultured Rhodospirillaceae bacterium; assembly: GCA_964469835.1. GTDB lineage: Bacteria > Pseudomonadota > Alphaproteobacteria > UBA8366 > UBA8366 > JAOTYV01. Next base: position 3,070 of record CAYYBI010000281.1, on the reverse strand, counting down.
TCGTGCGGCTGATATGGCTGCCGCGGGCGCGGCAGGCCTTTTTCCGCGCGCGCGGAACCAAAGCGGCGACAAACGGCGCGCTGGCCGAAGGCATCCACGCGGTACGGACCGTCCAGGGCATGGGGCGTGAGACAGTGAACGCCGAACTCTATGGCGATAAGGCGCACGAAAACCTGCTTGCCCATCTCAGCTCGGCCAAATTCGCCCAGATCATGGTGCCCATCGTCGATACGTTGACCGGCGGCGCCATGGCGATTGTCGTGGTGGTCGGCGGCGCCACGGTACTCAACGGATCGCTCGATGTGGGCGTCATGGTGGCGTTTCTGTTCTACGTGCAGCGGTTTTTCGATCCCATCCGGTCGCTGACCATTCAGTACAGCGTGATGCAGCGCGCCATGGCGTCGGGACAGCGCATCTTCGAGGTGCTCGACGTGCCGCTTGCCATCGTCGACCGGGCCGATGCCGCCGATCCCGCAACCATCGCGGGGGCCGTGGAATTCCGCGACGTGACCTTTGGGTATGCGAAAAACCAGCCGGTGCTGAAGGATGTCAATTTCACGGTCGCGCCGGGCGAGACCGTGGCGTTGGTCGGGCCGACCGGGTCCGGCAAGACCAGCATTACCTCGCTGTTGCACCGGTTCTACGAGACCTGGGACGGCTCGGTGATGATCGACGGGCGGGATCTGCGGGACTATGCGATCTCCGCGCTGGGCCGCCACATCGCCATGGTCTTGCAGGACCCGTTCCTGTTTACCGGCAGCGTGCGCGACAACATCCGCTTTCGTACCGAGGACGCCAGCGATGCGGATGTGGAACGCGCGGCGCGGGTGGTCGGCGCCCATGATTTCATTGCCCGGCTGCCGCAAGGCTACGATACGCTGCTGGAACAGCAGGGCCGTAACCTGTCGCTGGGCCAGTGCCAGCTTCTCAGCTTCGCCCGCGCCCTGGTCGCCGATGCGCGTATCCTCGTGCTCGACGAGGCGACGGCGAATATCGATTCCTATACCGAACAGCAGATTCAGGCGGCACTGCGGAAGCTGCTGGAGAATCGCACTGGCATCATCATTGCGCATCGGCTGGCCACCGTGCGCAACGCGGACCGCATCATCGTGCTGCAGGACGGCCGCGTAGTGGAGACCGGTACCCATGACGCGCTGGTCGACGCCGGTGGACTCTACGCCCGGCTTTACGCGCTCAACTTCTCCTCATTCGACGATGTGCCGGAAGAGACGCTGCGCCAGGCCGTTGCGGAATCGAGTGAGGCCGGCGTCTCGTAATCCGCTATTACGCGTTGAACCAATCCAGGATGGCGGCGCCGCATTTTCCCGCCGCCTCGCCGGTTCCATAGTCGGAAATATCCGTGCGCGGAGCCGCGAACTCGGGCTGCGACCACAGCCGGTTCCAGCCCGCATCCAGCGTCTCGGGCCATTCGGTCTCGCTGCGCAGGGTGATGCAGGGGATGCGGTGGAAATAGGCTTCTTTTTGCATCCCGCCGGAATCGGTGAACAGCATCGTGGCGTCCGCCATCAGGCGGCACATGTCGAGAAAGCCCAGCGGCTCGACCGCGCGGATCGGCCCGCGTTCCAGCGGAATGCCGAATTGCTCCGCGGCTTTGCGGGTACGCGGATGGGCGGCCAGAATGACCGGCGTCTTGCCCGCGGTCTCGGCGATATAGGCGAGGACCCGGTCCAACGCGTCGGCGTCGGCGGTGTTGTCGGCGCGATGCACCGTTGCGATCGCGTAGGCACCAGGCGCGACGCCGAGAGTGTCGAGGATGCCGGAATGCGCCTTGGCGATCGGCGCGGCCAACAGGGTCGCGTCGAACATCACGTCGCCGACATGCAGAACATTCTTTGTAATGCCTTCCCGCTTCAGATTGGCGATAGAGTCCGCCGTCGGACATAACAGCAGATCGCTCACATGGTCCGCCATCACCCGATTGACTTCCTCGGGCATGGTTCGATTATACGACCGCAGGCCGGCTTCGACATGTATGACCGGAATGCAAAGCTTGGCGGCGGCCAAGGCGCCGGCCAGCGTCGAATTGGTGTCGCCGTATACCAGGACCGAGTCAAAGGCGTTGTCCAGAAGCACTTGCTCGATCGCCGCCAGCATGCGGCCGGTCATCTCTCCGTGGCTTCCGCTGTTGATGTCGAGGCGGTATCCCGGCTGCGGCAAGCCGAGTTCCTCGAAGAAGATGTCCGACATGCCCCGGTCGAAATGCTGCCCCGTATGCAGCGTCACTTCGTCGACACCGCACCGTGTGAAGGCGCGGGAGACGGGGTAGGATTTGATGAATTGCGGTCGTGCGCCGACGATGGTGAGAATTCGCATGGCCTCTGCTTTCCGTGACCGTGGCCGACTCAGCCCGACCCGATCTTCGTCACATTGGCATACATCATGATGGGAAGGTTTGCATCAAGCAGCCGGTGGATCGGTTTCGGGATGCCGATCGGCAAGGATCGCGCCGGGAAGAAATGGAAGTAGATTTCCCGAACCTCGAAATGCGGTTCGAGCAGGCTGAGGAATTCGGGCTTCGAATAATGCTTTCCGACCGGATTTTCGCCGCCGTCGTAGTGACGGACGATCGTGTCGATTGAGTCCGCTCCCGGCTCTCCGTGGCTCAACTGATGCCGTATCGCACAGCAGATGTTAGAGGGCCGGAGGAAGGATTGCCTGCAATTCCGCTCAACCGGCAGCCAATCACCTTCGCGGGCACCCTCATACACTTGCGCAGACACGGCATCTCGTTCTATACGCTCCGGGCCTATTGCAGATAAGCGGTCCGAGCTTCGGATTTTAAATTAGGCCTATAGCCGGGGCGGCGTAGAGGAAATATCGAATGTCGCTTCCGCAACCGAGCTCAACGGACCGTGCGACCCGATCCGAGCAAATCCTGGCGATTGCCGCATGCGCCATTCCGGTATTGTTCGCCTTTTGGGTCTTTGCGCGGCACTCGCACCTTGTGGCGGCATGGTCCGGCTTTAGCCCGGAAGAGTTTGTGCTGGCGACTAACAATCCCCGTGCCATGGTCGGCGATTATTCGTCGGGGGCCACGCTGTACCGGTCG
>CAYYBI010000280.1:0-3320 GCA_964469835.1 uncultured Rhodospirillaceae bacterium | reverse complement strand
TGCCCACAACCCTTCGAACAGCAGGCAATCGCCGGTAATCTCAATCTCCGCGCGGCCGAATTCACGATGGCTGTCGCCTTCCACCACGCCGCCAAGCTGGTGGCACATGATCTGTTCGCCGTAGCAGATCCCCAACACTGGCACGCCAAGATTGAATACTTCATGCGGCGCCCGCGGCGCCTGACCGACCGTAACGCTTGCCGGCCCGCCGGACAGGATCACTGCCTTGGGATCGAATTTCTCAAGCATCTCGCCATCAACCCGATTGAACGGGTGAATCTCGCAATACACGCCGCTTTCGCGGATTCGCCGGGCGATCAACTGGGTCACCTGACTGCCAAAATCGATGATAAGAATGCGGTCGGTCATGCGCTTCCTTCCGGGCGTCAGGGATGGCGATACATAGCGGGATTCATTTGGGCGAACAAGGGACGGCAAGGGACCGCCACCCATACGCCGCCTGTGGCAAGTCAGCGCCCCAAAGACGCTCCTGCCGGTCGGCCACCCGCTTGCCGCCCATCGCTTCATAGAAGTAGCGCGACGGGTTCGATTGGAGAACCCAAACCACCGCGGAGCGATGCCCCATGCGCCCAAGCGCGACAAACATTTCGTGCAGCAATCGGCGGCCGATCCCCTGTCCGTGATAATCGGGATGAACGTACAGCGTGTAGACTTCCCCCGCATAGTCGAGCGCCGTTCCCCGCGCCGCGCCGCAACTGCCGAAACCGACCAGCCGCTCGCTGGTTTCGGCAATCAGCACGGCTTCGCCGCACGCCAAGACATGCGCCCATTTCTCGCCTTCGGCCTTCGCCGACAGCCGCAGCAGCACCGTGTCGGGCAGAATTCCCGCATAGGCGTCGCGCCAGCTTTCCACATGAAGGGCGCCGATCGCGGCGGCGTCGCCGCGTTGCGCCGCACGCACCCGAATCACCGCCGGCGCTCCAGGATGGCGGCAAAAAAACCATCGGTGCCCTGCCGGTGCGGCGCCAGTTTGAGTACGCCTTCTGCCGACACCGCTGCACCCGGCAGGATCTCCGCGCAAATCCCCTCGACCGGCACCGGCGTGAAGCGCGGATCGCGCTCCAGAAACGCCGTGATACGCGCCTCGTTTTCGCACTTCAACACCGAGCAGGTCGCAAAAATCAGCCGCCCCGCCATGGCGACCAATCCTGCCGCTTCGTCAAGCAGCCGATCCTGGAGGTTGCACAACGCGACAAGCTCCGTTTCGCTCAGCCGCCACTTGGCGTCCGGACTGCGGCGCCACGCACCGCTGCCGCTGCACGGCGCATCGACCAGCACCCGGTCGAACTGTCCTTCGTTCTCAAGACGCCAAGCCGCGTCATCCGCACCGATCACATGCTCTACCACGATATCCACGCCGGCCCGGCGCAACCGTTCGCGCCCACGGCGCAACCGCAAAGCCGCGGTGTCGCAGGCGACGATCCGGCCTTCATTGTTCATCGACGCGGCGAGCGCCAACGCCTTGCCACCCGCGCCGGCGCAATAGTCGACAACCTGCTGTCCCGGCCGGGCATCGGCGATCAAAGCCACGATTTGAGATCCTTCGTCCTGCAGGTCGATCAGCCCTTCGCGCCAGGCCCGGCTGGCGGCAAGCGGCACCCGCCCGACAAGCCTCAAGCCAAGCGGCGACACCGGTGTTTCGGCGGCCTCGATCCCGTCCGCGGCCAGGATCCCGGCCGCCTCCGCCCGCGTCGCCTTGAGGGTATTCACCCGCAGATCGACCGGCGCCTCACGCGCCAGCGCGTCGAGCGCGGCGCCGGTTTCGACACCGAATGCTTCCTCGAGGCGCGCCATCAGCCAAGCCGGCACATTGGCGCGGACATCCGCCGGCTGCGCCGGATCGTCCAGCGTTCCATTCGCGATGGTTTCCAGGAGGCGGAATTCCGAATCGCTCAAGGACGCCGCGCCGTAGCGGCTGCCGTCGAACGCGGCCGCGACCGCCGCCGGATCCTGATGCTCGATCAAGGACAGCACGACAATCAACCTCGACCGGGCGTCCTCGGTTGCGCCGGACCGCCCGATCCACCAATCGACCTGACGCCGGTGACGAATTACGCCATACACCAGATCGCGAATGGCCCGACGATCGCCGCCACCCGCATAACGGTGGCCGCGGGCCCAGCGGCCAATCACCACATCCGCCGGCGATTGGGCGCGCGCAATTTCGTCCAGAAGCTCGATCGCCGCCTGGAGTCGAGCACCGGGCGTCATGCCGGGCCTCCTGTTTTGTTAGCTGTTGCTCCGATAGTTCGGCGCTTCCTGCGTCACGATAATGTCGTGCACGTGGCTCTCGCGCAGACCCGCATTGGTGCTGCGATAAAAGGTGCAGTTGCGTTGCATGTCGCCGATGGTCGCGTTTCCCGTGTACCCCATGGATGAACGAAGCCCGCCAACCAATTGATGGAGCACGTTACCCGCCGGCCCCTTATAGGGCACCCTGCCCTCGACCCCTTCCGGCACCAGCTTCAGCGAATCGGATACTTCCTGCTGGAAATAGCGGTCGGCGGAGCCGCGCGCCATCGCACCCACCGACCCCATGCCGCGGTAAGTCTTGTACGAGCGCCCCTGATAGAGCTGCACTTCGCCGGGCGCCTCTTCGGTGCCCGCGAGCATCGAGCCGATCATCGCGCAATCGGCGCCCGCGGCAATGGCCTTGGCCAGATCGCCCGATGCGCGGATGCCGCCATCGGCAATGACGGGCACGCCGTGTTTGTGCGCCTCTTCGGTGGCGTCGAGGATTGCCGTCAATTGCGGCACGCCGACGCCGGCGACAATACGCGTTGTGCAAATCGATCCGGGTCCGATGCCAACCTTGATCGCGTCCGCGCCCGAATCGATCAAGGCCCTCGCACCCTCGGCGGTCGCCACGTTACCGGCGATCACCTGCGCGTAATTGCTGAGCCGCTTGACCGCGTCGATCGCCGTCCGCACGCCCCGGCTGTGGCCGTGCGCGGTGTCGATGACGACCACGTCGCAGCCGGCCTCGAACAGCGCTTCGGCGCGGCGCACGCCGTCTTCACCCACCCCGGTGGCGGCCGCGACCCGCAGCCGGCCGTGCTCATCCTTGCACGCATCGGGATATTGCTGCGCCTTTTCGATGTCCTTGACCGTAATCAGGCCGACACAATGGAGAGCATGATCGACCACGAGCAATTTTTCGATACGGTGCTTATGCAGCAGCCGCTTGGCTCCCTCACGATCGACCCCTTCCTTGACGGTGATCAGGCCTTCCCGGGTCATCAATTCGCGTACCGGCTCGGCCGGGTCGCTGGCGAAGCGGACGTCGCGGTTGGTCAGGA
>CAYYBI010000279.1:0-11705 GCA_964469835.1 uncultured Rhodospirillaceae bacterium | reverse complement strand
GCGCAGCTCGAGGACCTCGCGCCCACCCTCCGCGCGCTCATCGGCGCCGAGACGTGCGGGCGCCTCTCCGTCGTGGAAGCTGTCGCCGAGGCAGATCACCCGCCGCACCGGATGGCGCGCCAGCACCGCATCAAGGCGGCGCAACGTCTCGCGGCTGTCATAGGGCGGCAGCAAGGTGCCTGTTGCCGCGAAGGCGGATCCCTTTTCGAAATGCAGATCGGCGACGATTGCGCTGTCGCCGCCGGGCCAGATCAACGCACCGGACGGATCGGCCAGCAGGCGCTCGCCCGTAAACTGAAATTCCGCCGGCGTCATGGCGATTTCGCCGTGGCTTCGGCGATCAAGGCTTGCGCCGCCTCGTCCAGCATCAGGTCAATCGCCGCGCCGTCGACCCGTTCCTTGCCGATCTCCAGCAAGATCGGCACCGCCAGCGGCGACACGCGGTCGAGCCGGCGATGGGTGATGTGTCCCTTGATCCGTTTGAGGAAAGTGGCAAGGCGGCCGATATCGGTGAGCCCGCGCGCCGCATCGTGCCGGGTCGCCCGCAACAAGACATGCTGCGGGTCATGCCGGCGCAGCGTGTCGTAGATCAGGTCGGAGTTGAATGTAACCTGTCGGCCGGTCTTTTTCTGGCCGGGATACTGGCGTTCGATCAGCCCGCCGATCACGGCGACGTTGCGGAATGTCCGTTTCAGCATCGACGATTCGTCCATCCAGGCTTCCAGATCGTCGCCCAGCATGTCTTCATCGAACATCGTGGTCACGTTGCCGACCGGCGTCAGGCTCCACACCGCGATCACGTAGTCGGTGGCGACGAAGCCCATCGGCGCGAAGCCGGCGCGTTCCATGCGCTTGGTCAGCAGCATGCCTAGCGTCTGATGCGCGTTGCGGCCTTCAAAACAGTAGGCGACCATGAATTCGCGCTGGCCGCGCGGGAAGCTCTCGATCAGCAACCCGTCCGGCTCCGGCAGGCAGGACCGCCATTGTTGTATGCCGAGCCAGTCGCGGACCTGCGCCGGCAGCGCGTGCCACCCCGCGGGGCGGGCGAGGATGGCCCGCACCCGGTCGGCCAGATGGGTCGTCAGCGGCAGCCTGCCGCCCACATAGGCGGGCACCTTCGGGGTGTCGCCCGGTGCGCGCACCGCTTGCACCGTCATCTCGCGGATGCCGTCGAACCGCAGGAGCTGGCCGGAAAACAGGAAGGTATCGCCGATCTCCAGGCCGAGCGCGAAATACTCCTCGACCTCGCCGAGATAGGGTCCGCGCTTTATCCGGACTTTCAGCGTCGTCGCCTCGACAATGGTGCCGATGTTCATGCGTAACCGCTGCACGACCGCGGGGGACGCGGCCTGGTAGCGCCCGTCCGGCAGACGCGCCAGCCGGCGCCAGTGTTCGTACCGCCGGAGCGCGTAGCCGCCATGATCGACGAACGCGACGACATCGTCGAAATCCTGACGTTCGAGGCCCGCATAGGGGGCGGCGGCGGTAATCTCGCGATACAGATCATCCGGATCGAAGGGCGCGGAACACGCCATTGCCAGCACATGCTGCGCCAGCACGTCGAGCCCGCCGGGCTGCGGCCGGTCGCCATCCAGGGTGTTTTCCGCGACCGCGTCCAGCGCGGCCCGGCACTCCAGGACTTCGAAACGGTTGGCGGGTACCAGGATCGCCCGGCTCGGCCGATCGAGCCGATGTTCCGATCGGCCGATGCGCTGGATCAGGCGGCTCACGCCCTTCGGCGCCCCCACCTGCACCACCAGATCGACCGCCGCCCAATCGATGCCGAGATCGAGTGACGAGGTGGCGACCACCGCGCGCAGCTTGCCGGCGGCCATCGCCGCTTCCACCTTTCGGCGCTGTTCGACCGCCAAGCTGCCGTGGTGCAGCGCGATCGGCAGATTGTCGTCGTTGCGCCGCCACAACTCCTGGAAGACGATTTCGGCTTGCGCCCGGGTGTTGACGAAAACGATTGTCGTGCCGGCCCTGCGAATCTCCTCATATACTTCCGGCAAGGCGTGGACCGCCATATGGCCCGACCACGGCATTTCCGCGCTTGTGGTCAAAATGCGGATTTCGGGATCGGCACCGGCCCCCCCGTCGATCAGCCGGACGGACGTCGCGGCCGCGTCCGGGGCCAGCCAGGCGCGCAAATCGTCCGGCCAGGCGACGGTTGCCGACAGGCCGACCCGGCGGCAGCGCGGCGCCAGTTTTTGCAGCCGGGCGACGCCGAGCGCGAGCTGGTCACCGCGTTTGGTGCCGGCCAGCGAATGAATTTCGTCCAGCACGATGCACCGCAGGCCGCGGAAGAAACCCGGCGCATCCGCATAACTGAGCAATAGGGTAAGACTCTCGGGAGTCGTCAGCAGAATGTTTGGCGGCCGTTCCCGTTGACGCCGGCGCTTGTGCTGCGGTGTGTCGCCGGTGCGGGTTTCCACGGTGATCGGCAGCGCCATTTCGGCGACCGGTGTCTGCAGGTTTCGGTGAATGTCGACCGCGAGCGCCTTGAGCGGCGACACATAGAGCGTGTGCAACCCCGCTGCGTCCGTCTCCACAATATCGATCAGACTGGGCAGGAAACCGGCCAACGTCTTGCCGCCGCCGGTCGGTGCGATGAGGAGAGTGTGTTGATCCCGCTGCGCCGCCTCCAGCATGGCGAGCTGGTGCGGGTGGGGCGACCAGCCGCGCGCGCCGAACCAGTCGGCGAAGCGTCCGGGCAGTTCGATGTTGTTCTTCGGCGCGGCCACCGCCGCGCTGTCGGTCCATAGGGCCAATTGGCTCCCCATGCTCATCGGATCGATCGGCTCCCTGTATCCGCATTTCGAATTGCTCCAGCTTATACCGGAGGTTTGGGACAAAACCAGAACATTATGGGTGACCCATCGGTGGGTCGGCCGTATTGTCGATTGCGTCCCGCCGCGGCCCTACGTATGTTCCGCTTCATCGAAATCCGGAGGATCGAAGCCCATGCGCAGGACCGTTTGGCGGCTTACGCCGTTCGTGGCGATTGTCGTTCTGCTTGCCGCCTGTTCGCCTGAAGTGGGCAGCAAGGAATGGTGCGAGGACCTGAAAAAGAAACCGAAAGGCGACTGGACCGCGAACGAAGCGGCGGACTTCGCCAAAAACTGTATTTTCCAGTAATCACCGGACCCATTTGTCTGAGATCAGTGCGCCCATGACCGACCTCTCACACATCCGAAATTTCGCCATCATCGCCCATATCGATCATGGTAAGTCGACCCTCGCCGATCGCTTGATCCAGTTTTGCGGTGGATTGGCGGATCGCGAAATGCAGGAGCAGGTGCTCGATTCCATGGAGTTGGAGCGCGAGCGCGGCATCACAATCAAGGCGCAGACAGTTCGGCTGAACTACAAGGCGCAGGATGGGGAGACCTATCAGCTCAATCTCATGGACACGCCTGGCCATGTGGATTTCACCTATGAGGTGAGCCGGTCGCTGGCCGCCTGCGAAGGCTCGATCCTGGTGGTCGATGCGGCACAGGGTGTCGAGGCGCAGACCCTTGCCAACGCCTATCTCGCGATCGATGCGGATCACGAAATTATCCCGGTGTTGAACAAGATCGACCTGCCGTCGGCCGAGCCCGACCGCGTGTGCCAGCAGATCGAAGAGGTAGTCGGCATCGACGCTTCGAATGCGGTGGAGGTGTCGGCGAAGACCGGGCTTGGCATCGATGACGTGTTGGAGGCGTTGGTAACGCGCCTGCCGGCGCCGACGGGCGATCGGGATGCGCCGCTCAAGGCCCTGCTGGTCGACAGCTGGTATGACGCCTATCTCGGCGTGGTCACGCTGGTCCGCGTCATCGATGGCGTCCTGTCCAAGGGCATGAAGGTGAAGATGATGTCGACGGGCGCCTTGCACGATATCGATCGTGTCGGCGTCTTCACCCCGAAGCGAACCATGATGGATAGCCTGGGGCCGGGTGAAATCGGCTTCCTGACCGCGAGCATCAAATCGGTCGCCGATTGTAAGGTGGGCGACACCCTGACCAATGCGCGTGGCGGCGCCGAGGAGCCGCTACCCGGATTCCAGCCGACCGTGCCGGTCGTATTCTGCGGCCTCTTTCCGGTCGACAACGCGGATTACGAGGATTTGCGCGAAAGCCTGTCAAAGCTGGCGCTCAACGATTCCTCCCTGCACTACGAGCCGGAAAGTTCGGCCGCGCTCGGCTTCGGCTTCCGGTGCGGCTGTCTCGGCCTGCTGCATCTTGAAATTGTCCAGGAGCGCTTGAGCCGGGAATTCGACCTGGACCTGATCACCACGGCGCCGTCGGTCGTCTATCGCATCCATATGACCGACGGGAAGACGATCGATTTGCACAATCCCGCCGATTATCCGGACGTCACCCGGATTACCTCGGTCGAAGAGCCCTGGATTCGCGCGACGATCATGGTGCCGGATGAATATCTCGGGCCGATCCTGAGCCTGTGCACGGAGCGGCGCGGCGAGCAGATCGATCTGACCTATGTCGGTAACCGGGCGATGGCGGTCTATTCACTGCCGTTGAACGAGGTGGTGTTTGATTTTTATGACCGGTTGAAATCGATCAGCCGCGGATATGCCAGCTTCGATTATGAGCTATCCGGCTATCGCGAGGGCGATCTGGTCAAGCTGTCGATTCTGGTCAATGCGGAACCGGTCGATGCGCTTTCGATGATTACCCACCGCGCCAGCGCGGAATCGCGTGGCCGGCAGGTCTGCGAACGGCTCAAGGATCTGATCCCGCGGCAATTGTTCAAGGTGCCGATCCAGGCAGCGATTGGCGGCAAGGTCGTGGCCCGCGAAACGATCAGCGCGATGCGCAAGGATGTCACCGCGAAATGCTACGGCGGTGATATCACGCGCAAGCGCAAGCTCTTGGAGAAGCAGAAGGCCGGTAAGAAAAAGATGCGGCAATTCGGCAAGGTGGAAATCCCGCAGACCGCCTTTATCGAAGCCCTGAAGATGCCGGATCCCTAGTCGGGCAGGTCGTCCCCCGATGCGACGACTACAGCGAACCGGTCAGCGATGGCGGCGAGGCTGGATTTTTGCACCGACGCCGCATCGATGACGCCGCCGCCGGGGACCGGCAGATCGCGGGTCGCCGTTGCGTTCCCAATCACCGTGCAAGAATAGCCGAGATCGAGTCCGGCCTGTACCGTCGTGCTGACGCACATATGTGTCATGAAGCCGGCGACGGTCAGGTTTTTCCGGCCCAGCCCCTCTAATGTTTCTTCGAGTTTGGTATCGGCAAAGGCGTTCGGCATGGTCTTGTCGATGATCGATTCGCCGACGGTTGGCGTTGCCTCCGGCGCGACCTGGCCGCCTTGGCCGTCCCGGTCGAACAGGCTGCCTTGGGCACCGCGATGGAGGACATGCACGATCGGCGATCCTGCCGCGCGATAATGATCGGTCAGTTTGCCGATTTCGCGGAGGGCGTCGTTGACCCCGAGGAGCGGAAGTTGACCATCGATATACTCGCGCTGGCAGTCGATCAGCAGGAGAACGGAATCGGATACCGGACCGGGCGTCCAATCTGCGCCGGCGAGTTCGAGTAGGGTCTTCGGGTCGGCCATGTTTAAGTCCTTATTCTTCGCCGCGCCGATTGTCGGCAGGAATTATGAAACTTTTCTTAACCGGTGATGCGCAGCCCCTCGCATATGGCTGTGTAATCCCGTTCGCTGTCCGGGTCCAGCACGCCATGGCGGATCAGAAAATCGATAATGACAAGATTGCAATTGAATTTGAATTCGAATCCGTGCCGGATGAGCGTCGCCACTTCGTCGATCGGCATGAGATGGAAGGACTCCACCTCGCCGTCGACGGCGATTGGGCTAAAGTCTCTCGGCAATTCCAGGTCGTAGCAGAACATCTTGTCCGGTTTGCAGCCTTCCGGCGTTTCTTGTGTGTAGGAAATCATACCTACCGGGCGGGCCTGCCGGGCATGTGCCTCCGGAATGCCGGCTTCTTCCTGACATTCCTTGACGACGTTATCCGCCAAGCCGATGCCAATAGGCTGGCCGCCGGCCACCATGTTGTCGAGCATACCGGGAAAAGTGGCTTTGCCGCGCGCACGGCGGGCCACCCACATGTGAATTCGCCCGCCCTCCCGAACGTATCCGTTGAGGTGGACACCATAGGCGCGGATGCCGAACAGCGAGCAGGCGGCGCGTTCGATCTGCATCACCGGCGGCACATGCCAGTCCGGCGTCACCGGATACAGTTCCTCGCGCCAGGCCGGGATTGCGCCGTCGGCGGCCAAGTCGCGCAGTACCGTTTCGACGGCCTGCGATCGCGACCCGAAATCGGTTAAGGATGGGGCGAGGCCAACGGCGGTTTCGGAAACGTCGAAAACCTCGGGCCACGCGCACAGCCGGCCAGCCAGCTTGGGACGGACGAAGCCGACGCGCTCGTCCGAAATTTTAAGCGGCAGGAATCCCGCAGGATCGAAATTATTGCAGGCGCGGATATGGTCGAGATAACTCATGCTCTCGGAGTCCTACCGCTCGTTTCCGCCAAGAGCAACCGCTGCATCCTCTCGATCAGCGGCGTCGGCCCGGCGGCTCGACAACAGCACCCGGTCGACCATATAGATCTGCCGCAGACAAGCGGCAATATATTCCGCCAGGGCGGGCGGCATGCCGGCCATTTGGATTTCGACCGACAGGGTGGAACCTTTGACCCGTGAATGCCATTCGGATGGCACCAATCCCCGTTTCGCGAAGAATTCGAGGAGCCGCGGCATGACGCCGGGGGAGGCCGTCGCGGTTACCGAAAAACAGGCCGCGCCGACGGGATTTCCATTTGTTGAATTTGACATTGAGACACACCGGATTAGCCAAAACATGATTGAGCACAGGACGAGAACCCGGCCCTCGGGAAGGGCCGGTTATCTAATTCGGCTAAGTCGATCCTGTGCTTGGCGTGTCATCATCCGTCGAACAGTATCACCAGCTTCCGGACCGGACAAGCAATGGCGCGCGCCGGGCATGCCGCCACGAAGAAAGAGGCGCCGTTTAGGCGCCTCGATGAGTCGCATGCGGGTAAGGATAATGCTCTTATCCGCCTTCTGTCGGGATCCAATCGAGCGCATATGCGATTAGGACCGCGACGACGATCACGCCGATTATTCCGGCTGTCCAGTAAATGCTCTTTTTGTTTTCTTCCGTCATATTCGCCTCCGCCTTCCGCAACATGGTGTGGCATCCCCTCACCTGGGAAACGAGTCGCCGGCGAAACGTTCAGTCACCGCCACGTCCTGTCGACCCGGAATGCGACGGTCGACATAAATCTGGTATCGTTTTCCGGTAAAATCAAGCCGATCCACGACGCGACGCGAGCGCACGCCGAGCAGCAGCAGAACGGCCGCGAATCCCATCAGCATCAGGCCGAAGATCGGGAAGATGATTTCGAGAATGACTGTCATGGAAGGGTGTCGGGGGGCGGGCTGGTGGCGGTCGGGACTCGGGGCTAGTCAGAAGGCACTACCACGAATTGGTTGGATTGACCCTCCCCATTACGAAATTGTCCGGCCCTACGACAAACTTCTGATAAGTAAGGGAAAACACTGGGTTTTGGTGCGCTATCGATGCGCGGCCGGGACCGGCCGGCGGTCCGGGTCGGTGCGACGCTTTGGCGAAAAAACCCCGGAAACCGGCGGTTCGGGAGATTTGAGGCTCCATACCCGCATTCCCGCTTGACCGCCTGTCGATGCCTATTAGATTTGAAGGGGACAGGAGTTATTCAAGCGGCGGAGGTACGGTGGTGTTCAATCTCTGGATCTATCAACGGCGTTCCACATGCTCAGCGCGTCTGCAGCATGGCGGTTCCTCGGCGCTCACGCCGATGGACAAGCTTGACTCCGCTGTCGAATGGTCGGTGGCCCGGGCGGTCGTCGGTAGCGATCAGGGACCTTCGGACAACGTCCTGCCTTTCCAATTGCCTCGGGATACCGTTAACCGGGACCCGGTTGTGCCGGCCGATCGCAAACGGCGGGGTCGTCCGAAAGGCCGTGGACACGGAAAGAAAAATGGCGGCAAGCGCGACTGACGCGCCGGCCCCTAACCTTCCAAGACGATATTGAATTGCCCGGCATGGCTGGCGGGCTCGATCTGCGGTGACTCCCGGAACGGAACGATCAGCCGCGCCCGCTCGTCGGCATCCTCAACTGAATTGAGGATGCCGTCCTGCCGGTTCAGCGGGTCGCCGGCGAAATACATTTGCGTCACCAGGGGCGGCAGGCCGGCGGCCGCAATCCGGAAATGAATATGCGGCGTTCGGCGGAAGAAGGCCGATCCGTAGGCCGCCGGCTTGATGGTCCGGAACGCGTACCGGCCGGTTCGGTCGGTGGCGACCGCGCCATAGCCTTGGAAAGCGGGATCATGGCCGTCGCGCGGATGGTTGTAGATGCCGTCCGTATTGGCCTGCCAGATCTCGACCCGGGCGTTGGCGACGACGGAACCGTTCCGCCGCAAGACACGGCCGGTGACGTGGATGACGCTGCCGGCGGCGTTTCCGGTACGGCCGCGAAGCCGAACGAGGTCGCCGTCGCGGTCGGCCGGTTTCTGTGCGTCGTTCGGATAGAATGGACCCGCGGTTTGCGCGGGCGTCGGGGCGAGCGCGCCGCCGCGGGCGCCAAGTGGCCAGATCGCCGCGGTCGCGGCGGCGCCGAGCAGCAGCGTGCGGCGCGTGGGACGCCGGTCCGACTGCGGACGCTGAGGTTCGATTTCATACATCGCCCGAAGCTTGGCGTCGCCGGCGACCCGGGGCAAGCACAAGATGCGTCACGGCGCGGCACATTCTTGTGAGCGGAACGCCGGTCGCGGGGACGCGCTTGGTTTTGCCGCACCGAAATTTTCGCGATAGGGTGCCGCCCCGCCGGGAGTGACGGCTTGGAATTGGAGGAATAACGGTGGTCGAGACAGCGGAAATGAGTGGACCGGCGCCGGCAATCGAGGATCTCTTGGCCTGTTGCCGGGATGCCCTCGGTGCGGCAGAGACCCTGGAGCATCAGACGCGCGTCGCCGTCGCCGCGCTGGTCGCGCCGGACGGGCGCGTCGCCGGCGATCTGCTCGAGCGGGAGCAGTTTGCGGCGCATGGATATGCCTGGCTCGCTACCTATGTGGAAGGGCTTCGCCAGATGCTCAACTGGGCGGAGCGTTGCCAGGGCGCGGGAACCTTCGGCGAGATCGAGGCGCTGACGCTGCGGATGGCGTTCGGCGAATATCTGTCTCAGCTTTCCGGCGGCTTCGCGATGAGCCAAGGCGAAATCGTCCGGCTTGCCGATATGGGCGTTGCTCCGACGGAAATTGCCGCCTTTCGCACCAGCGGCGTTGAAACCTTGATCGCCGCCGGCAACACCGCCGCCACCCGCCAGCGGCTGGCCGCGTTGCTGGGCGAGGGCGACGTTGCGGACGCGGCGCTGGCCGATGAGACGCTGATCCTGATGCGCGACCAGTTCCGCCGCTTCGCCGACGAAAAGATCGCGCCCGCTTGCCATGACTGGCACGTCAAGGACGAACTGATCCCGTTGCCGTTGGTCGAGGAATTGTCGGCGCTCGGCGTGTTCGGACTTACGGTGCCCGAGAGCCATGGCGGGCTCGGCATGGGCAAGATGGCGATGTGCGTGGTGACCGAGGAATTGAGCCGCGGCTATATCGGCGTGGGATCGCTCGGCACCCGATCCGAAATCGCCGCCGAGCTGATTCGGCTCGGCGGCACCGATGCGCAAAAGAAAAAGTGGCTGCCCCGGATCGCGTCGGGCGAGATTCTGCCGACCGCGGTCTTCACCGAGCCCAACACCGGCTCCGATCTCGGCCGGCTTCGCACAAGGGCCGAGCGCGATGGCGGGACCTACCGAGTGTTCGGCAACAAAACCTGGATCACCCATGGCGCGCGCAGTGATCTGATGACCCTGCTCGTGCGCACCGATGCGGACGAGCCCGGCTATCGCGGCCTGTCGATGTTTCTGGCCGAGAAACCGCGCGGCACGGATGCGGATCCCTTCCCGGCGTCGGGCATGAGCGGCGGCGAGATTCGCGTGCTGGGCTATCGCGGCATGAAGGAATACGAGATCGGTTTCGACGGGTTCGAGGTGGCGGCGGAGAATCTGCTGGGCGAGGCCGAGGGCGACGGATTCAAGCAACTCATGGCGACCTTCGAATCGGCCCGCATCCAGACCGCGGCGCGCGCGGTCGGCGTTGCCCAGAACGCCTTCGAGCTGGCCCTGTCCTATGCAAAGGAACGAATCCAGTTCGGCAAACCCCTGGCCGCCTTCCCCCGGGTTGCCGGCAAGATCGCCTGGATGTCGGTGGAGACGATGATCGCCCGGCAGCTCAGCTACTTCGCCGCGCGCGAGAAGGATTCGGACCGTCGCTGCGATATCGAGGCCGGCATGGCCAAACTATTGGCGGCGCGGACCGCGTGGTCCAACGCGGACAACGCGGTGCAGATCCACGGCGGCAACGGCTATGCGGAGGAGTACCCGATCTCGCGGGTGCTGTGCGACGCGCGGATTCTCAATATTTTCGAAGGTACCGCGGAAATCCAATCCAACATCATCGCCCGCGGGCTTTTGTCGGCAGGGCGGAACTAGACGCGGCGGTTTCATCGGCGGTTGATCGAAAACCGCGTTACCCCTGTCAACCCGGCACGAAAGACGCTATATCGCTGCAATGTCCGGAGCCGTCACCTTTCTGCTCGTGATCGCCATGCTGGCCACACTCGGCGTGCTGGCGTTCGGCCTGATCACCATGGCGCGCGGCGGCGAATTCAACCGCCGCAATTCGAACAAGCTGATGCGCTGGCGCATCGTCCTGCAGTTCATCGCGCTGGTGCTGTTCGCCATTTTGATGCTCGCGCTGGGCAAGTCCTGATGGTCAAATTGACGCGCATCTATACCGGCGGCGGCGACGGCGGCGAGACCTCGCTCGGCGATGGCGGCCGGGTCGCCAAGCACGACATCCGGGTCGAGGCCTATGGCACGGTTGACGAGGCGAACGCGGTGATCGGGCTGGCGCGCGCCGCCACTCATGCCGATGGCACAGGTTTGCCCGGCGACGTCGATGCGATGCTGAGCCGGATCCAAAACGATCTTTTCGATCTGGGGGCCGATCTCTGTACGCCGGAGAGTGGCGACCGGGGCGCGGCAGCGCTGCGGGTCAGCGCGGAGCAGGCGGCGCGACTGGAGGCGGAGATCGATGCGATCAACGCGCCGCTGGCGCCGTTGAACAGTTTCGTGTTGCCCGGCGGCTCCCTGACGGCGGCGCAGTTGCACCACGCGCGTACGGTGGTGCGGCGCGCCGAGCGGCTGGTGGCGCAGCTCGCCGGCGAGCAGACGGTGAACGCTCAGGTGCTGGTCTACCTCAACCGCCTCTCGGACCTCTTGTTCGTCTTGGCGCGCCACTGCAATGATGGTGGCAAGGCCGACGTGCTCTGGGTGCCCGGCGCCAACCGCTAGCCGTGTTGGTAATTCTCGGCCCGTGATCCTTGAACTCATCGAATATCTCACCACCGACTGCCCGCGCCCGGCGCGCCGCCTCGGCTATCTGAAGGAAGCCGTCGCCATTCATGCCCGCCGCCGCCGGCTCGGGCCGGTCTGGGACGACCACCTCGCGCGCTCGCGCGCGGTTATCACCGAGTCCATTGATCGGTGTCCCCGGCGGCGCACCGCGCTGGTGATCGGCTCGGGGCTGCTGCTCGATATCCCGCT
>CAYYBI010000278.1:0-2551 GCA_964469835.1 uncultured Rhodospirillaceae bacterium | reverse complement strand
CTTGCGAAAGACGCCACGGCGGCGCGCCGAGATGTGCTGGCGGACCCCCATCCAGCCCTCGGTGGTCGCCTTCTTCTGCCATTCCTCGGATTCGGGAATATCGGGCGCCTCGAGATCATAGGTGGCCATGTAGCGCAGCATGTCTTCGCCCGCGCGTTCCAGCACATAGCGCTGGCCGTTGGAGACGCCGGGGACGCTCATCAGGTTCGGCACGTGTTCGCCGTCATAGAGCCGGTTGAATTCGGCGTCGTGTTCCTCCGGAACGTCGAGCTGTACGACGAGCATGTAATCGGCCATTTATCGTTTCCTTTCCATTGGTTGATTCCAGTTCCTGAAATTACGCATTACCCGGGCTTGCGGCCGGTGACGCGGCTCAGCGTTCCCTCGATGAAGGGGTGCACCGCGACGTCCGTAAAGCCGGCCCGGTTGAAATATCCGATGCAGTCGGCCTCGGAATGGGCCAGGCCGGTGGTGTCCTGGATCGCCTGACCGAGGCCCCAGAAGGCCGGGCCGATCGGTCCCGTGCGATCGTTGTTGGTGGTCTCGCCGATCAAATGCATCTCGCCGCCCGGCAGCAACGCGTCGAACGCCTTGGCGATCACCTTGGCGATCATCTCGCGGCCGTACATCGGCAGGTTGCTCGCCATGATCGCCACATCCGCGTCGCGCGGAAAATCGTCGCTGGTGAAATCGCCCGCCATCGCCGTAACGCGGTCCGACAGGCCGTTCTCGGCGATGAATTCGCGCGCCACCTCGGCGACCGGCGGCAGGTCGAACACCACGCCTTCGATCTCCGGCCAGGTGTTGGCGGCGGCGATGCAGTATGCGCCCGAGCCGCCGCCGATATCTAGAATGCGCCGCCGTCCGGCCAGGTCCACCTGACGGCAGAATCGCCGCCCCGCCCCCATGCCGATGCTGTAGGTCGCCTTGTGATAGGCGCGCGCCTGTTCGACCGTGTATCCCGCGATGTCCGGCAGGACCCGCAGATCCTGGACCCGTAAATGCTCCGACAGGCGGCCCCATTCGTTCCAGGCGGGTTTGGTAAACAGCATCCAGTCGCCGGCATAGCGCGTCTCGCCCTTGACCAGGAAGCGCTGCACGTCCGGCGCATTGACGTAGCGCCCGTCCTTCAATTCCAAAAGATCCATGGCGGCGCACATGACGGTGAGACGTTCCGCGTTGACCGGGTGGATATCCAGCGCCGCGGCGATCTCGGCCACCGTGCCGGCGCCCGCGCTGACCGCCGTGAACAGGCCCAGTTCGACCGCCGCCATCAGCGCCGCCGACCGCCCATAGCCTTGCACGATGTTTTGCAGCCGCACGCTGTCGATGCGTTTTTCAGTCATCTCTTCCCGGTTCCAGGCCGTCCTCAACACCGATTGAACCACGTGCCGCGCGCCAGAACCAGATGCGGAACCGAACCTTAGAGCAAAGAGGGGTTGCACAATCGCGGCTGTGTATTCGATTCCCCGTGACGGCGTGTCCGGCGGTGGCGACAATGCGCGAAACGCCAATGGAATGCAGAGAAGGACGATTGCAATGGAACTCTTCGACCTGTCGGGGAAAGTCGCCGTCGTCACGGGCGGCAATGGCGGCATCGGTCTGGCGATGGCCGCGGGCATGGCGGAGGCCGGCGCGGCAATCCTTGTCGCCGGCCGTAACGCCGAGAAAAGCGCGGCGGCGGTCGAAGCCCTGAAGGCGCTCGGCGCCGACGCCGACCAGTGCGAAACCGACGTGACCGACGAAGACTCCTGTCATGCGCTGATGCGCCGGGCCGTGGACCGGTTCGGCGGGCTGGATATCCTGGTCAACAATGCCGGCATCGCCATCCGCAAGCGGCCGGAGGACTACGCCGCGTCGGAGTGGATGCACGTGTTGCAGGCCAATCTGACCAGCGCCTTCCTCTGCAGCCAGGCCGCCTATCCGCACATGCGGGCGCGCGGCGGCGGCAAGATCATCAACATCGGCTCGATGTATTCGCTGTTCGGCGCCGCGCTCAGCGCGCCCTACGCCGCCAGCAAGGGCGGCATCGTGCAGCTCACCAAAAGCCTCGCCGCAGCCTGGGCCAAGGAGAATATCCAGGTCAATGCCGTGCTGCCGGGATGGATCGACACCGCGCTGACCCGTCAGGCGCGAATCGACATGCCGGACCTGAACGACCGGGTGCATGCGCGCACGCCGGCCGGCCGCTGGGGCGATCCGGACGATCACAAGGGCGTCGCCGTGTTCCTGGCCAGCGCCGCGTCGAACTTCGTGACCGGCGCGTCGATTCCCGTCGACGGCGGCTATGCGATCAGCGGCTAAAGCGCGATATTGCCGTCCCCCGCAACTTGCCAGCAAACGTCCGGATGGCTACGCTTAAACTTGGAATTGGTCTTCAATTGCGGACTGTCAGGTAGAAGGATTTTGTCCAATGCTGCGCATTCGGCCCGTGGGCAAATTTACCGGCGGCGAGGTGACCGGCGTCGACGTGAAGCAACTCGATGACGAAGGCTTCGCGCCGATCTACGCGGCCTGGCTGAAATACGGCGTCATCGTGGTGCGCGACCAG
>CAYYBI010000277.1:0-3915 GCA_964469835.1 uncultured Rhodospirillaceae bacterium | reverse complement strand
TCACACCAACATCAATCTCGCGTAGTCTGGGGGCCGAAATGGGCCTCTAGAGACGCATGCCCGATTCCGGCCCTATCGTCTCCGTACTGTGACCTCCGCAGAGCCTCCGCCTGTGCGAAACGCCCGGAAACCGGCGACTTTCCGGTGACCTAGGTCTGGAGATGAAAAATCATGGGACTGGGTGGTGGGCCCGGCAGGACTCGAACCTGCGACATGACCGTTATGAGCGGTCCGTTCTGACCAACTGAACTACGGGCCCGGAGCGCCAGCCGCAGGTGGGCGGCCGAGCGAAGGGATTTTCCACCACAGCCCGGCGATATCACGGACGGATGGATGCGGGCAAGGGGTTTGCGGCCCTTGGCCCGCCACACCGCGAAATTTGGCGGGCATTGCCGCCCGTTGGCGCCCTGCGCCGGCTCATCTTCTTCGCCGGCGGCCGGCGCCTTACCGACTAGTAGTCGAGGAAGCTGCGCAGTTTGCGGGACCTGCTCGGATGCTTGAGCTTACGCAGTGCCTTGGCTTCGATTTGGCGTATGCGTTCGCGCGTGACCGAGAATTGCTGGCCGACTTCCTCCAGCGTGTGGTCGGTGTTCATGCCGATGCCGAAGCGCATGCGCAGTACGCGCTCCTCGCGGGGCGTCAGGCTGGACAGCACCCGCGTCGTGGTTTCGCGCAAATTGGAGTGGATCGCCGCTTCCGACGGCAGCACCGCATTCTTGTCCTCGATGAAGTCGCCGAGATGGCTGTCTTCCTCGTCGCCGATCGGCGTCTCCAGGCTGATTGGCTCCTTGGCGATCTTCAGCACCTTGCGCACTTTTTCCAGCGGCATGTGCAGCTTCTCGGACAACTCTTCCGGGGTCGGTTCGCGGCCGATCTCGTGCAACATCTGGCGCGAGGTGCGCACCAG
Source organism: uncultured Rhodospirillaceae bacterium (assembly GCA_964469835.1). Lineage (GTDB taxonomy): Bacteria > Pseudomonadota > Alphaproteobacteria > UBA8366 > UBA8366 > JAOTYV01. Next base: position 3,008 of record CAYYBI010000277.1, on the reverse strand, counting down.
CTTGTTGATCGTCTCGATCATATGCACCGGGATGCGGATGGTGCGCGCCTGATCGGCGATCGAGCGGGTGATCGCCTGGCGGATCCACCAGGTCGCATAGGTGGAGAATTTATAGCCGCGCCGGTATTCGAACTTATCGACCGCCTTCATCAGGCCGATATTGCCTTCCTGAATCAGGTCGAGAAATTGCAGGCCGCGGTTGGTGTATTTCTTGGCGATCGAGATGACCAGCCGCAGATTGGCCTCGACCATTTCCTTCTTGGCGCGGCCGGCCTGGCGCTCGCCCTGCTGCACCGCCTGGACGATGCGGCGGAACTCGGACATCGGCATGTTCGCCTCGCCGGCGACCGTTGCGATCTCTTGGCGCAGTTCCTCGATTTCCTTGCGGCGCTTCTTGACGAAGGTCTTCCAGCCGCGCTTGCTGAGCTCGGACACCTGGTCGAGCCAGTTCGGGTCCAGCTCATAGCCGAAATAATGCTCCAGGAAGGATTCCCGGTCGACGCCGCAATCGACGGCGAGCCGCAGCAACCGGCCTTCGTTCCGGGTCAGCGCCTTGTTGAAGTCATACATCTGATGGACGAGTTGTTCGATCCGCGCGTTGTTGAGCCGCACGCCGCCCAGCAACTCGATCAGCTCGCGGCGATGGCGATCATAGGTCCGCTCGGTGGATTTGGAGACTTCCTCGCCCTTCTGCTGGGTCAACAGGCGCTTGTCCTGGGCGCGCTGCAGCTTGGTGTAGGTAGCCGCCACGTTCTGGAAAATTTTGATGATTTCCGGCTTCAGCGCCGCTTCCATCACGGCGAGCGATACCGAGGCCTCCTCGTCGTCATCCTCGTCATCGTCGGTCTCCGCGCCCTCGGCGGTGGTTGCCTCGCCGTCCGCAGCGGTCTTGGCCGGGCTCGCGCCATTCGTACCTGCCGCGCCGTTTGCCGCTGCCGCACCATTGGTTCCAGCCGGGGCGCCGCCGTTCGGGCCGACGCGGACGGCACCGTTCGCGCCATTCGGGTTCTGCTGCATCGGCGGGTTGGCGCTGTGGTCCTCCGGCGTACCGCCATAGGTCGCGTCCAGGTCGATGATATCCCGCAGCAGGATGTCTTCGTTGACCAGCGCATCGTGCCAGCGCGCAATCGCGCGCATCGTCAACGGGCTTTCGCACAGCGCGCCGATCATTTTTTCACGGCCCGCCTCGATCCGCTTGGCGATCGCGATTTCGCCTTCACGGGACAGCAATTCAACGCTGCCCATCTCGCGCAGATACATACGGACCGGATCGTCGGTGCGGCCGATATCGTCGTCGTCGAGGTTGCCGCTCGCGCGGGTCACCGCGGTGCCGTTCTCGCCGGGCTTCGCCTCGACGGCCTCGTCCGCATCCTCGCTTTCGACCACGTTGATGCCGAGCACCGACATCATCGTCATCGTATCCTCGATCTGCTCGGAGGAGACCTGTTCTTGCGGCATTGCCGCGTTGAGTTCGTCGATGGTGATGAAGCCGCGTTCCTTGCCCTTGGTGACAAGTTTCTTGACGGCCGCGCTCACGCTGTCGAGCAGCGGGCTGTCACCCGGCTCTTCTTCCCGCTCCGAACTGCTCACTTCCCGTACTGCTTTGGCTGCCATTGGCGATCGCCCCCAAATTTTCCCGTCAATTTAACGCATTAATGCCCCGAAATCTTCCGGAACCGGCGCTATCTCGATGAATATCCGTTAGTCTTCCAGCTTACTGATATCGCTTTCCACCCGCTCAACCTCATCGCGAAGGCGCAGAAACCGTGCTTCAGCGTCCGCCGTTCCTTCCGTCCCCGCGATCCGGCCCTGCTCCCGCAACTCCCGTCCCTGTATCGACCCCTGCATCCGTGCCAGCAGCACCTGGATATTGGTTTGCACCTCGTCGATCGGCGTACCGGGGCGGGAAGCATGTAATAGCACATCCTTACTAAGCAAACTCTTAAGAATGCGCAAATTTACCGTCTCAGAGAGGTGGCGTTGAAGACCCTCAGAGTCAAGGTCTGGCGTCGACGACAGCACGTCATGAATATCCTGGCGGAATTTGTCAAGATCGGAGTCGAATTCCACCTGAGCCAAGGATTCCGCGAATTCCTCATAAAGCCCGGGATTGTTAACCATAGTGGCGAGCAAAACCTGCTGGCGGCGGCGCGCGGCGGCATGGGCAGGATTGGCCAAATTGGCAGGTGCGCCCCATCGGGCGGCTTGCCGCGGCAGGGTGCCCGCCTGACGCCGCCGGACCGAGTCCGGCCGCCGCTGGCCGCGGAACGCTTCCCAGAGACGGTTTCGCAGCATTTCCGAGTAGTACTGGCGTACCGTCGCATCGGCGATCTGGCCAACCCGCTTGCGGAGCCGCGTTTCCAGATCCGCGCGGCGCTCCGGCGTGTCGATCGGCCGCGCCTGAACCTCCATGGTCCAGACCAGGTCGACCAGCGGCCGGGCGCCCTGCACCACCTGATCCATCGCCTCGGCACCCTGCGCCTGAATCAGGCTGTCCGGATCCTCGCCGGATGGCAGATAGGCGAATTGCAGCGATTTTCCCGGCTCCAGCAAGGGCAGCGCGCGCTCCGCCGCGCGTTCCGCCGCCCGCTGCCCGGCAGCATCGCCGTCAAAACACAGAATCGGCTCCGGCACCATGCGCCAGACCTCCCGCAATTGCGTCTCGGTCATCGCGGTGCCGAGCGGCGCCACCGCCTCGGCAAAGCCGGCGCGCGCCAGCCCGATTACGTCCATATACCCTTCGGTGACCAACAGCCGGCCCGCGTCATGCGCCGCTTGCCGCGCCGGTCCCAGATTGTACAGCGTCCGCCCCTTGTCGAAGAGCGGCGTGTCCGGCGAATTGATGTATTTCGCCGCCTTGGCGTCCCCCATCAGCCGGCCGCCAAAGGCGATCACCTTGCCGCTCCGGTCGGCAATCGGGAACATCACCCGGTCGCGAAAGAACGCATAGGCGGAGCGCCCGTCATCGGGCCGGCGCAGCAAGCCCGCCTCGGCCAGCATCGCCTCGC
>CAYYBI010000276.1:0-3815 GCA_964469835.1 uncultured Rhodospirillaceae bacterium | reverse complement strand
CTGAGTATAGTTCGGCTTGCGATAAGCAACCAACGGGGCAACTCCCGGTAATTATCGTTTTCACGTGAACACGGATTTTTGCATATTCAACTTATTTGCATATTCAACTAATGAGGAAACTCAAATGAATAAGAAACTAATCTCGGCGGCGGTAGCCAGTGCTCTGGCGGCGCCGGCCGTGGTCAATGCGGAAGAACACATGACCGTTCAGACGTATGGCCGAATCAACAACGCGATCCAGTACACCGACCGCGATGTTGCCGACAACGCATGGGGCCTGCGCAACGTGGTGTCGCGCCTCGGCTTCAAGGCCAAGTCCGATCTGGGCAACGGTCTATCGGCCATCGGTCGCTACGAGTTCTTCACCTACACCAACCGCGAGGGTGACTACGCGGAACAGCTGAACGCCGGCATCAAGACCCGCGGCGGTATCAACGACACGCGTCTGGGTTATGTCGGCCTGTCCGGCTCCTGGGGTGCGGTGACCATGGGTAACCAGTGGAGCGCCTTCTACGACACGCTGGGTACCCACCTCGATCCGACCTTCACGGTGGGTTACTTACTGTACTCGTCCGTCGCGGGCGGCCCCTACCGGTCGTCTAACACCATCAAGTATGCCAACAGCTTCGGACCGGTCTACGTCGAGTTCGATCTCCGTATGTCGATGAACGGCAGTGGCGCCGGCGGTTCGAGCAGTTCTGCCGACGAGGAAGTACTGGGCCGTGATTCCGGCGACAATGGCAAAGATGCGGTCGACGGTGGAGGCATCGGCCTGAGCTGGGCAATTGGCGAACAGTTCACCCTCGCCGGCGCCTACGACAGCGACAAGAAGGCCCTGCAGGCCGACGACGACAAGCGTTGGGGCCTGGTCGGCAAGTGGGACAACGGCAGCTATTATGCCACCCTCGGCTATTATGAAGCCGATATCAGCGACAACCCGGACAAGATCAAGGTGCTCCAGGCCTGGCTAGGCGGCCGGTTCGGCAAGGCCAACGTCATGTTGGGTTACGGCAAGGCCGACGGCGGCAACACGTACCCCGGCGGTGATCCGAACCAGTGGACCCTGCACGCGGCCTACAACATGGGCGGCGGCTTCCGTCTCTACTATGAAGGCGCCGTCGTGGACGGCAAGGACAACGGCGTCTATGGCGGCGTCGACGGCAAGGGCGGCATGCATCTGTTCGGTATGCGTTACGACTTCAGCACCTAAGCTGATCAAAGCCTAAGCAGTACCCAAAAGGGCACCGAAAGGTGCCCTTTTTTTATGCCCGCATTCGTTGACCTCGATATCTCGCCAGCATCGCAACCCAAGGAATAATCGGCGCGAGCCGCGCCTCCTACAACGAATACCCGACGCGTCGTTGAAAGAACCTGTAGGAGCGGCGCCCCCGCCGCGATCAATCGGCCCGGGGCGGGCCTCCTACAATGATTGTCCGCTATCGGGATTTCCTGTAGGAGCGGCGCCTCGCCGCGATTAGAGAGATATCAATCGGAATTGCGGCGCCCCCGCCGCGATCAATAATTCGATTAATCGATATTGACGCTCAGGTCGTCATTCAAAATCTCTTCCCCGACGAGCATCTCAATTGCCGGCGCGAGCTGTTTCTCATAGTGACGCCAGCGCTCTTTGGATGTCGTGTAGATGCCCTGACGCACCTGCCAGATGCTGGCCGTCCTGACCGCGGTGTCCGACCGTTTGGGGTCGAGACAGGCATCGTCCCAGGGCAGTCCGATCGACGCTATCAGCTTGCGGGTTTCCGCGTCAGAGTCCTGGATCAGCTCTTCGTAGCGGATGTGCGTGATCGCGCCGCCAAAGACGCGAGACCAGTGCTGCATCAATTTGAAGTAGCGCACGTAGTATGTCGCCAAGGCCTGGAGGTCGTAGACAAAGCTGATATCGGATCCGTAAAGCTGAAAGTAATTCGACGTGATTACGTCCAGCGGGTGTCGCTGGCAGTGCACGATCGGCGCATCGGGAAACATGGCCTTGATCAGCCAGATGTGGACGAAATTGAACGGCATTTTGTCCGTGATATACGGTGTGCCAATGTCATGCAGGCGCTTGACCCAGTTCTGGTACTCCAGCGCTTCCGCGTTGAAACTGGATTCGGGCACCTCCCAGAAATCCTCCGGGTACACCCGCTGCAGCCCGGAACGCTTCTCGATGCGGCCTATGGCCCGCTCGATACAGGGCAGCTCGCCACAGCCGTACACCAACGGGTGGCGGGAGACGATCTGCTCGACCAGGGTCGTTCCGCTCCTCGGCATCCCCAGGATGAAGATCGGCTTGATCTCGGTCTCCTCGGTTACGGTGTTGACCGGGGGACCGTCGAAAACCGTCGTAAATCGCTCCATGTGGGCGAAGTACTGCTCCAGGTCGATCCTGGAATCCTTAAATTTGAGCTCATTACCGCGGGCGTAGGTCTCGAATGCTTTGTCGTACTCACCGCAGTCGTCATAGATCTTGCCCAGAGCGAAAGACAGTTTGATCATGGTGAAGTCGTCTGCGCCCTGGTCCCAGAGTTCTTTTATCGCCGTAGCATCGGGATCATCCGTGGTTTCGAAGCGCTTCATGGTGGCAATGCTCCGATAGGCTTCGGCGTGCCGCGGGTTGAGTTCCAGCGACCGGCGGTAGTGCTGCTCTGCTTCGGCCTTGCTGCCAAGCGATGAAAATGCCAGACCCAGGTTGTTCTCGTATTCCGCATTCGACGGGTCCAGCCTTATGGCGGTCTCGTAGAAGTTTTTTGCCTTGCCGATACTGTCGAGCTGGAAATGAGCGGTGCCGAGCGAGTTCCATACACTCGCATCGTCGGCTTTCTTTTGGATGATTTTTTCCGCCACGTCGATCGCGCCGAAGTGGTCCCGGATCACCTCGCGGAAGGACAAACTCAATCTCATCACTGCAGGATCGTCGGGGTATCGTTCTTCCAGCGCCTTGACGATCTCCGATGCCTCCTCGAAGCGACGCAGTCCCATCAGCGCCTTGGCGTGGAGCTGTCGATACTCCTTGTTCTCCGGATTTGAAAGGAACAAGGAGCCTGCCGTTTCGAGCGCGGCTTCTTGCTCTCCCATGTCGACCAGCAGGTTGGCCAGATTGAAGCGTGCGTCGTCGAAATCCGGGTAGGATTCAAGGCTCGATGAGAAATATTTCCTGGCTTGCTCCGGCTCGCCGCGCTCCGCGGCCAGGGTGCCCAGCAGATTCAGGGCCCTCGGGTGATTAGGATCGATGGCCATGGCCCGGTCAGCGGCCGTTGCCGCCTCGTTTTTAAACCCCATGGCCTTTTGCGATACGCCCAGATTGACCCATCCATCCACGAAATCAGGATTGATCTCGACCACCTTTTTGTAGGCGGAAACCGCCCTGCCGTGCTCCTCGAGGTGCTGGTGGCTGAGGCCCAGGTTGTACCAGGCCACGGCGCTGCCCGGGGCCTGCTTGACTACTTTGAGCAGGCCCTTTCTGGCACCGGCCGCGTCACCCTGCTGCAGGCGACGAGCCGATTTAGCAAACAATGCTTCGGTCTGGTTCATAGATTTCGATGAGAATTCGGCGATGTAAGGGGGTACCCGATCGCATGGAAGTCTACGTTCTGGTATTCAAAACTTCAATGGGCGTGGCCGGGCCACCCATTTCACTTAACAACCCTCTGAATAATCGGTAAGCGTATGATTCCAAACCCTCGAAATCGGCGCGAGGCGCGCCTCCTACAAGAGGACCCGGCATCACACCCAACCCGTAGGAGCGGCGCCCTCGCCGCGATTAGATCGGCGCGGGGCGGGCCTCCTACAATGGATAACCGACGCGGGATCGGCGCGAG
>CAYYBI010000275.1:0-3806 GCA_964469835.1 uncultured Rhodospirillaceae bacterium | reverse complement strand
CGCAGCCAGCTTCCGAGCGGCGTCGGAAATCCCCGTTTCGGCATGTCGTACAGCGCCGCCGGCAGGTGCGGGCGCATCGCTTCCTTGAGGATCGCCTTCAAGGTCCCGCCCTCCAGCTTGGTCCCGGGGGCGATGGAAAGCGACAGATCGACCAGGGCGTTATCGAGGATCGGCGTACGGGCCTCCAGCGAATGGGCCATCGAGATTTTGTCCTCGACGGTCAGCAACCCCGGCAAATAAGCCCGTAGATAGGTGAGCAGGATGCGTTCGTAAAGGGTGCGGGCGCTTGATGTAAGCGCGTCCAAAGGTTCGTACGCGCATTCGTCCCTGACCTTCTCGTAGACGTCCGGTTGCAGCGCCCGGCGCTGGTGCTTCTTGGAAAATAGCACCGGCAGGCAGGCGCCATATTCACCGCCACGGACCGCGTTCATCAGAAAATAGGCGAGATGCGGCAACTCGGATGGCCGGATCCGGGCGACGCTCGCCGGGTCCGCCGCCAGCTGCGCCAGCTTGAAGATCGGGTAGCCGGAAAACAATTCGTCGCCGCCGTGCCCAGTCAGGATGACCTTGCGTTCGCGTGCCGCTGCCTCGGCCACCAGAAACTGCGGCAACGCACCCATGCCCATCCGCGGTTCGTCCAACGCTTCGATGACGTCATCGAGGCGGGCGGCGAAGGCCGCCGAATCGATCGGCACGCGGTGCCCTTCCGCGCCCAATTTTTCGGCGATACTTTGCGCACCGCTGTACTCGTCATACCAGCCGCCCTGGTCGAAGGAGCCGGTGAAAGTCGCGACGCCGGGGCCGAGGCGCCGGCAGGCTTCGGCCGCGACCGAAGAGCTGTCGAAGCCGGCGCTGAGGTAGCAGGCGACGGGTACGTCGCTCATCAGATGGCGGTCGACCGCCTGGCCGAATGTCGTGGAGAATTGGCCGACCGCCTCGTCGAATTTGGAAATGGATGGATATTGCTCGAAGGACGGTTCCCAGAATGGCACCGTGCGCGCACCGTCGGCGGTCACGATCAGCGCGTGCCCCGGTTCCAGCATGCGAATGCCGTCCAGTAGTGTCTGTTGGCCGAACGTATTCTGATAGGTCAGGAATTGCGCCAACCCGGTTCCGTCGATTTGCCAGCACTCCGCGCCGCACAACAGCGCCTTGATCTCGGACGCGAAGCGGAATCCGTTTGGGCCTCGATGATAGTACAGCGGCTTGATGCCGAGCCGGTCGCGCGCGAGAACCAACTGTTCCTTCGCCTTGTCCCACAGGGCAAAGGCAAACATTCCATTGAACTGGCGAAGCGCCTCAAGACCATGGGCGCGATAGGCGTGCAGCACCACCTCGCTATCGCAATCGGACGCGAATACGGCGCCATTTTCCTCGAGTGCCCGCCGCAATTCGGGATAGTTGTATATTTCACCGTTGACCGTGGCGACATGCATGCCGTCGGCGGTGACCATGGGCTGGGCTCCGGCGGGCGTCAGGTCGACAATGGCCAGCCGGTTGTGGCCGAGCGTTAAATCCTTTTCAGTCCAAATGCCGTCGCCGTCGGGCCCGCGATGGGCGAGCCGGTCGAGCATGGCCCGGGTCTGCGCCGGGCCGTCATGCCCGCCCCAAACTCCGCAAATGCCGCACATGTCAGCGCTCCAGCCGCTCCTCGAGCCGCTTGAGCCGGGCATTCATGCGGGTCGACAGGATATAGAGTTCCTCGAAATTCTTGCGGTTCTGGAATGAGGCGAAATAGAACGCCATGAAGACCATCAGCAGAACGAGCGAAAAGAACACGATGAACAGGGTCAGATTGCCCTGCAGCAATGTCTCGCGGATGGCGAAATACACGCTTAGCGAGGTGATCTGCTCGGCCTGTCCGGCAAGACGTTGGGCCAGGGCGTTAATGAGCAGTCCCGATCCGACGAGCACTGTTGAAATCAGCAGGAACACCGGCAAATACAGCATCAGGCCTGGCCGTAGGAGAAAATTGTACAGCAAATGCGACAGGATCGTGCCGGACATGGAGAGGAAGGGAATGCGTTGCTTCCAGCTTCGGACCTGTTTCTTGCCCCGGTCCTTGTCACGCCATTGCAAATGGGCCGGCACCTCGACCACGTTCAGCCCGAACAGGACGGCTTTCTGAATGACCTCCAAATGAAGGTCCTTGCCGTCATTGATCAGTTCGAGTTCGTCGATTACCTCGCGCCGGAATCCGCGCACGACACAGGTTACCGTTCGGAACTGACCTTTAACGCCGGCGCTGAGGACCCGGTTGCCCCAGCGAGAAAGGAATGCGCGGGAAAACGGCACATTGCTGACTTGGCCTTCGGGATGATAGGCCGAGGCAAGGGTGATGTCCGCGCCGCCGGTCTGAAGCGGCGTCAGCAGCTTGGGGATGTGATCGGGGGCATAGGACAGGTCGGCGTCGAGGCAAAGCACGTACCGGCCGGTGCTGTGGGCGAAGCCGGTGCGGATTGCGCGCCCGCGCCCGCGGTTGCGGTCATGGTGCGCGACGTGTGTGCGGTCGTGCGCCGCGGCGTAGCGGTCCAGCGCGTCGCCCATGCCATCGTTCGACCCGTCGTCGACCACGACGATTTCGTAGTCGAGGGCGGCCATGTTCTGTGCGAGCCAGTCATGAAGCTCATCGAGATTGCGCTCGATGATCGCGAACTCGTTATAGGCGGGAATCACGAACGTCACCTCGCGGCGCTCGGCCGGTCCTGCTAGGGGTTCCGTTGTATCCATCATGATCGGCTTTCGAGTTCTTCCGGTGCTGCAGCGTTGGGAATTTCATATACCATCGGCAGGAGCCGCGCATCCGGCAATTCGGCCTCATTTGGCGGCGGCTGCAATGATGACTTCGACGATGCGCTCAGCCGTTTGAGCGCTGACACCGCGATGCACCGGCACGTTCACCATATGATCCGGCCAGCGGGCGGCGCGTCTCTCGCCGAAATACGGGGCTTTTTTGTACGCCGGAAAATCGGGGACGTGATATTCGATGAGCTCGCCCAGTTGTGCGCCCGCGCGGCGTGCATCGGCGATGATTTGCGGCGCGGATTCCGTGAATACCGCAAAGTGAGAATAGGTCGCGCCCGGGTTCCATGGCGGTAGACGCAGGCCATTGATGCCGTGCAAACGTTCCAGGTAAAACGCCGCGAGCTTTCTGCGATGCGATACGACCTCCAAATATTTCGCGCACTGCGCGCGCCCGACCCGCGCCTCGACGCCAGCCATGGCGTCGAGGTAATCGGGCGGCATGGTGATCAGGTTTTCGTCGTAATATTTGGTAATCCGGTCCAGCAGCCCGCTGCGCTCGAGCCGGTTGACCAAGCCATAGATCGGCGGCCAGAACGCAGGATAAGTAAGCAGGAAAAAGAGGAAACGCGAGATCCGTTTGGTGAGCCGCGGCGGTTTCAGTCTGGCATCGCGCAGCCGGCGAAGGCGTGCGGCTAGGTCGCGGTCGTCGGTGGTGATGGCACCGCCATAGATCGAACTGATGATTTTGCTGATGTTTAAGCCGTAGATCGCGGCGACACCGGCCTTGTTCACCGCCCGGTCCTTCCATTCGGCGCCGAAGCTGTGGGCGCAATCCTGGATGATGATGATATCCGGATGGCGCGCGGCGAACGCATCGAGCCGGTCCAGGTCGAGCGGGTGGCCGAAGATCGAGGTGGCGATCACGGCGCGCGTCCGCGCGGTGACCGCGTCCTCCAACGCGTCGAAATCCATGTTGTAATCGTGGTCGCAGCAATCGACGAACACCGGGTGGTTGCCGCCTTCCACAATCGCGTTGGCCACGACGACGCAGGTATAGGCCG
>CAYYBI010000274.1:0-3774 GCA_964469835.1 uncultured Rhodospirillaceae bacterium | reverse complement strand
GGGCCGGTCCGGTCGGCGCCGACGGCGACGGGCGGACGGGTCTATGTCATTACCATCGACAATCAGCTGACCGTCTTGGATTCGACGACCGGACGCAAGCAGTGGGGTCATACGGCGATTTCGGAATCTGCCGGTCTGCTTGGCGGGAGCAGCGTGGCGGTCAGCGGCTCGACGGTCATCGTGCCGTACAGCTCCGGCGAATTATTCGCCATGCGCGCGGAAAATGGACGCGTTGTCTGGTCCGACAATTTGACCGCGGTGCGTCGTGTGGATGCCATGGCGAACTTGGCGGCTATTCGCGGCAACCCAGTCATTGATCGCGGCGCCGTCATCGCCATCAGCCATTCGGGTCGCATGGTCGCCATTGACCAGCGCAGCGGCGCGCGTATCTGGGAGCGCAATATCGGTGGCGTGGACACACCCTGGGTCGCCGGTGATTTTGTTTATGTGTTAAGCAATGAAAACGAGGTATTCTGCCTCACCAGACGCGGCGGCCGCATTCGGTGGGTGCAGTCGCTGCCGCGTTTCGAGAAGCCGAAGAAGAAGAAAGACCCCATTCGCTGGTCCGGTCCTGTCCTGGCGGGCGATCGCCTCGTGCTTGCCAGCAGCAATGGCCAGGTCGTGACGATTTCGCCATATTCCGGTGAACTTCTGGGTAAGCTGGAACTGCCCGACGGTGTGTTTCTGCCACCGATCGTCGCCGCCGATACTATCTTCTTCCTGACGGAGGATGCGCAGCTGATCGCTTATCGATGATCGGTTGCGGCACATATATTTCGCTCGCTGGATTTCGAAGATGACCTTTACCGTCGCAATCGTCGGCCGTCCGAATGTCGGCAAATCCACTCTATTCAACCGGCTGGTCGGCCGGCGTTTGGCGCTGGTCGATGATACGCCGGGCGTGACTCGCGACCGGCGGGAGGGCGATGCGCGGATCGCTGGCGAGAATTTCCGGGTGATCGATACTGCCGGATTGGACGATGCGAAGGGAGATGCGCTCGAAGCGCGCATGCGAAGCCAGACCGAGCGGGCATTGGAAGATGCCGATGTGGTGCTGTTGCTATATGACGCGCGGGCCGGCGTAACGCCGCTCGATAAGCATTTCGCGGATTGGCTGCGCGAGCGGGGCAAGCCGGTCATCCTGGGCGCCAATAAATGCGAGAGCACCGCGGCCAGTGCCGGGCTTTACGAGAGCTACAGCCTCGGCTTCGGTGATCCCGTGGCCATATCGGCCGAGCATGGCGACGGCATGGCCGATTTGCTGGTCGCGCTGCTGCCATATCTGGATGCGGTCGGCGAGGCGCCGAATGACGATGGGGAGGATGGCGCGTCGAAGCCGCTGCAGCTCGCGATCATCGGCCGGCCGAACACCGGCAAATCCACCCTGGTCAACCGGCTGATTGATGAAGACCGGCTGCTCACCGGACCGGAGGCCGGCATCACGCGGGACTCGATCACGGTCGATTGGACGTACGACGGCCGTCCCTTGCAACTGGTCGATACGGCCGGGCTGCGCCGACGGGCCCGGGTCAATGACAAGTTGGAAAAGCTGTCGACCGTCGACACGATGCGGACTATCCGCTACGCCAATGTCGCGGTGCTCATGCTGGATGCCGCGGTCATGCTGGAAAAACAGGACCTGACGATTGGCCGGCAGGTGATCGAGGAGGGCCGCGCGCTCGTCATTGCCGCCAACAAATGGGATGCGGTTACGGACCGCGATGCCGCGCTTCGGCTGCTGCGGGACCGGTTGCAGACATCGATGCCGCAGGTGCGCGGGATCCCAGTGGTGACCATCTCGGCGCTCGAAGGGCGGAACCTCGACAAGCTGATGCAGGCGGTCTTCTCGATCTACGACATTTGGAACAAGCGCGTTTCCACGGCGCGCCTCAACGCCTGGCTCGACCTGATGGTTGCGGCGCACCCGCCGCCGCTTGCCGGGTCCGGCCGGCGGATTCGGCTGCGCTACATGACCCAGGTAAAATCGCGCCCGCCCACCTTCGCCATATGGGCGTCGCGTCCCGAAGAGTTGCCGGATTCCTACCAGCGCTACCTGGTCAACGGGCTGCGCGAGGATTTCGGATTCGAGGGCGTGCCCCTGCGCTTGCAGTTCCGCAAGGGAAAGAACCCGTACGCGCCCGAAAAACCCGGCCGAAAAAGCAGCTCCAAGAGTAATCCCAAGAGCGGCGGCAAGCGCGCCGCGCGGCCGCGGATGAAGGTAAAATCAGACAAGAAATAGCCGTCTTTCGACGGCGGGCTTGCAGGTTCCCTTGCATGGCGCGAAGATCGAATCCTGCGGAGACAGGAGGGCGCGATGGCGGAACGGCGGCTGAAGCTGTGCGGCTGGGGCTACGAGGATGACGGGCTCAGCGCAGGGGAAACGGAGACGCTGATCGGGCATCTGGCGGACCGATACAATCTTGGCGTGGCCGAATGCCGGGCGCCGCCGCCAATGGACGCGCTGTCGCTGCCGAAACCCAGGCTGGAAGCGCCCGCGGCGCTGCAATCCTTTTGCACGGTCGATGCCTACGACCGCGCGACGCACACCTATGGCAAGTCGCTGCCCGAATACGTCCAGATCTTCGACAATCGTTTCGACAACGCGCCGGATTTCGTAGCCTATGCGCGCGACGAGGACGACATCACCGCGGTGCTTGATTGGGCGGCCGGCGTCAAGGCGGCGGTGATTCCCTTCGGCGGCGGCACGAGTGTGGTCGGCGGCGTCGAACCGGCGGTCGGCGGCGGCTTCAACGGTGCGGTCAGCCTCGACCTGACGCGGCTCGACGCAGTGGTCGAAGTGGACAAGACGAGCCGGGCCGCGCGTATCCAGGGCGGCATCCGGGTGCCAGCGATGGAGGCGGCGCTGAAACCGCAGGGGCTTACCATGCGGCATTTCCCGCAAAGCTTCGAGATGGCGACGCTCGGCGGGATGATCGCCACCCGGTCCGGCGGCCACTACGCGACGCTCTATACCCATATCGACGATTTCGTGGAAAGCCTGCGCATGGTCACGCCGCAGGGGGTCTTGGAAAGCCGGCGGCTGCCAGGTTCCGGCGCCGGGCCGAGCCCGGATCGGTTCATGATAGGCTCCGAAGGCGCGGTCGGCATCATCACCGAAGCCTGGATGCGGTTGCAGGACCGGCCGGTCCACCGCGGTTCGGCGGCGGTGTTGTTCGACGATTTTTACAAGGCGGCGGAGGCGGTACGCGCGCTCTCGCAATCGGCGCTGTTCCCCTCGAATCTGCGGCTGCTCGACCCCGGTGAAGCCTACAACAACGGGTTCGGCGACGGGGCGCAGTCGGTCCTGGTACTGGCCTTCGAATCCGCCGACCACCCGGTCGAGGCCTGGACCGCGCGGGGCCTTGAGATTTGCCGGGATCACGAGGGCCAATACGATGACGCGGCTGGGTCCGACCCGGAAGCGCACCGTTCGGGTGCGGCGGGCGCTTGGCGCAACGCTTTCATCCGCATGCCGCATTACCGGGAGGTGCTGATCTCGCTCGGCGTGATCGGCGATACCTTTGAGACCTCGATCACCTGGGACCGGTTCCGCGGCTTCCACGACCGGGTCAAGGCGGCGACCCTGGCGGCGATCGAGGAGGCGACCGGTCAGCCCGGCAACGTCACCTGCCGATTCACCCATGTGTATCCCGACGGCCCCGCGCCCTATTTCACCTTCCAGGGCATGGGCCGGGACGGGGCGCTGATCGAGCAGTGGCGTCACATCAAGGAGAAGGCGTCGGATGCGGTGATCGCCGAGGGGGGCACCATCAC
>CAYYBI010000273.1:0-14839 GCA_964469835.1 uncultured Rhodospirillaceae bacterium | reverse complement strand
AAATGCGACGCTGCCAGACCCAGATACCGCCAATCTTGATTTACGCGACCGGTTGAACCTTGCCGTGCGGGACCTCGTCCTGAATGACGGCGGCAAGCCGGTCCACGAGCTGCGGGCGCGGGAAGGTAGCGCGATATACTAGCCGCACGCGTCGGCCGATCGTCTCGGCCGTCTTGCAACAGACCAGGCCGCGCGCCGTTTCGTCGGCCCGCAGGGCGAGGGCCGGGACCATCGTGACGCCATCGCCCGCGGCCACCAGGGCGAGAATCGTCTCCAGGCTGGTTTCGCGCGTATTGGTCGTCTCGTCGGCGATCTCCGCATGGCACACATCCAGCACCTGATCGCGCAGGCAATGCCCTTCGGACAGCAGCAGCATCGTGTCCCGGGCCAGGTCGGCTATCTTGATCGTGCCGGATCGGGCGAGACGGTGGTCCGGCGGCAGTGCCGCCCTGAACGGCTCCATATAGAGTCCCCGCTCCGTGAGCTTCGGGTCGGTGGGGTCGGTCGCGAGGATCGCGATATCGAGGTCGCCGTCGAGTAGCCGCCGTTCCAGGCTTTCGGTGAACCCCTCGACCAGGGTCACCGCGAGGTTCGGCAGATGCCGGCGGATCCCGGGCAGGATCAGCGGCGACAGATAGGGGCCGATGGTGGGGATCATGCCGAGCCGGAGCGGCCCGGAAAGCGGATCGCGGGCAGCCGTCGCTGTCGCCTCGATCCGGTCGACCGTGTCGATCAGCTCCCGGGCCAGCGCCACGATCCGGTCGCCGGTCGGCGTCACCCGGACATGGCGGTTGGAGCGTTCGAACAGCGCGACCCCGAGCGTATCCTCCAGTTTGCGGATCTGGCCGCTCAAGGCCGGCTGGCTGATATGGCATTTCACGGCCGCGCGGCCGAAATGCCGCTCTTCCGCGACCGCCACCACATAGCGAAAATCCCGAATATTCACGGTCTATCCTTGGCTGACTTTATGATAAGTAAATACTATTGTTATAATAAGAACAATCGATTTTACCGATAAAACTATACGTCCTAGGATCCCCTGGTTGACGGCGCACATCCATCGCCGAACCAGAGGAGTAAGGACCATGACTAAACTGACGACCGCCTCCGGCTGCCCCATCGGGGACAACCAGAACAGCCTGACCGCCGGACCGCGCGGCCCGCTGCTGGCGCAGGACTGGCAACTGTTCGAAAAACACGCCCACTTCAACCGCGAACGCATTCCGGAACGCATTGTTCATGCCAAGGGATCGGGCGCCTACGGCACGCTGACCATTACCGGCGACATCGCCCGATACAGCAAGGCCAAGGTCTTCGAGCCCGGCAAGCAGACCGAATGCTTCCTGCGCTTCTCGACCGTCGCGGGAGAAAAGGGCGCGGCGGATGCGGAACGCGATGTTCGCGGCTTCGCGGTGAAGTTCTATACGGAAGAGGGCAATTGGGACGTGGTCGGCAACAACACGCCGGTGTTCTTCGTCCGCGACCCGTACAAGTTCATGGATTTCATTCACAGCCAGAAGCGCGATCCCAGGACCAACCTGCGCAGCGGCACCATGCAATGGGATTTCTGGTCGCACGCGCCGGAAGCCCTGCACCAGATCACCATCCTGATGTCGGACCGCGGCCAGCCCGCGACCCTGCGCCACATGAACGGTTACGGCTCGCACACCTACAGCCTGATCAACGCCGATGGCGAGCGGTTCTGGGTCAAGTTCCACTTCAAGACGGAACAGGGTCAGAAGACCAACACCAACGACGAGGTGGCCAGGCTGATCGGCGAGGACCGGGAAAGCCACCAGCGCGATCTCTATGAGAGCATCGAGAACGGCGACTTCCCGAAATGGAAGCTGAAGGTGCAGATCATGCCCGAAGCGGATGCGGCGAAGACGCCGTACAACCCATTCGACCTGACCAAGGTGTGGCCGCACAAGGATTATCCGCTGATCGAGATCGGCACGCTCGAGCTGAACCGCAACCCGGAGAATTATTTCGCGGAAGTGGAACAAGCCGCCTTCACGCCGGCGAATGTGGTGCCCGGCATCGGCCACAGCCCGGATAAGATGCTGCAGATGCGCATTCTCAGCTATGGCGACGCGCAGCGCTACCGGGTCGGCGCCAACCATCAGCACCTGCCGGTCAACGCGCCCCGCTGCCCGGTGCACAACTACCAGCGGGACGGCGCCATGCGCTTCGACGGCAACAATGGCGGCGCGGTGAATTATGAGCCCAACAGTCTCAATGGGCCCGTCGAGGATCCGTCCGTGAAGGAACCGCCGCTGGCGATCGGCGACACCGCCGACCGCTACGACCACCGCGACGGCAATGACGACTTCACCCAGGCGGGCGACCTGTTCCGCCTGATGCCGGAAGACGAACGGAACCGTCTGATGGACACCATCGCCGGCGCGATGGCCGGCGTGCCCGACGATATCGTCAAGCGGCAGCTGGGGTATTTCCAGAAGGCCGATTCGGCCTACGGCGCGGGCATCGCCGAACGGCTGCGCAAGTAACGCGCGTCGTCGATAAGGAAAGAAGCCGGCCGCGTTTCCGCGTGGCCGGCTTCTACTTTGCCGGCGGCTCCCAGCTCGCCTCCGGGTCCATCGGGTAGACCGGGCGGGGCATGTGCTGCCAGTCGAAATTCTTCAGATTGTTGGAAGTCAGGCCCGGCACGTCGACCTCGACGATTTGTTCGGGCGGGAACAAATGCTTGAACCCGGCGCGGAAATGGCCGCGCGATTTGACCACCGTGCAGCGCGCGGCCGCCGCGTCGACGCCGAAATGGGTGAAGAAATCGTTCGATAGACATTGCTGGCGGATCGAGATGACCACCATGCGAATGCCGCCGATGCGCAGCAGGCAGGACCGGCCGAGGCTCACCTGGCGGCCCTTGACCATGCCGTAGTCGCCGGCGAACTCGCCATCCGACAGTTTCAGGACTTCGGCCTCGGCCTCCCAAAGGTGCGAGAATTCCTGACTTTCTGCGGTGTTGAATATGGCGGGGAAGCTTCCGCCCTCGCCGGCGGCGAAGGCCGCGTCGACCGCGGGCGCGTCGTTGAACACGCCGAACAGCGTGTCCTTCACGCCCGCCTCGGCGAAGGCTTTCAGGATGTAGGTGGTGTTGCCGCGCCCGCCGCCGCCGGGATTGTCGGCGGGATCGCAGAACAGCAGATTGGGGCGGGCCGGGTCGGCGGCGGTTTCCAGCGCCAGTTTCACCGCGTCTTCCAGGCTGGTCATGCGCGGCTGGTAGCGTTCGCGGTCGGCCCAGCCGGCGATCGCCAGTTCGCGCGCCACCGCCTGCGCCTTCGCCTTGTCGCCGCGCGCGGTGACGGTGATCGTCATGCCGTTGCGGTCGGTGTCGGAAAACGCGAACCCGCCGGTGATCGAAACGTTCATGATGTCGGCGTCGAGCTTGGTGTGGCCGAGCCGGATCAGGTCGCCGTACGGGTGGCCGGCGGCGGTCAACAGCGTCACCGACGGGCCGACCAGCGGCAGCCGGATCGACGCCATCGCCGGTTTCAACCCTGCATGCAGGATATCCAGCATGGTGCGCGCCGCTTCCTGGCCGCGTTCATATGAATCGACATGCGGGTTGGTGCGGTAGGAGATCATCGTGTCGGTGCTGTCGACCATGCGTTGCGAAATATTGGCGTGCAGGTCGAGCGTCGCGATCACCGGCACGTCCGGGCCGACGATTTCGCGCGCCAGCGCGAACACCTCGCCGTCCGGGTCGTCGTGGCCGACCGCCAGCCCGGCGCCATGTTCGCAGCAATAGACGCCGTCGAGCGGCCCGGCCGCTTCCAGCCCCTTGCGCATGTCCGCCAGCAATTTCTCGAAGTATTTCTGCTCCGCCGGGCCGTCCGGAAAGGCGGCGGCGAAGGCGATCGGCACCGGCTCCCAGGAATCGTGATCGTCCATCACCTTGTAGAATCCGCAAATCGCACTGTCGATCGATGGCGTGGGCTGGCGCGCACCGTCGCTGATGGCGTCGCCGTACCAGGCGCCGCGCTTGGTGAATTCCGCCTCGCCGCAGGGCGCTGCGAAGCGGTTGGCTTCGAGATGGAATCCCAGAATGGCGATGCGTTTCGGCGTGTTCGTGGTCATCATGCTGTCCCTGTGGATGGCGGCGCGGTTTTTGCGTCCGCCGGTTGCCCTATCACAGCATAGTAGGGATGCGATCAGCGCGGAACAGGGGCGGCGCCGAAACTGATGTGGCGCGGCGGGCGCCGGTTCAATTCCGACAACAGTGACCGGATAATGCGCCGCGCGATTGGCATGGCCTCCTCCTTCGGCATGCCGGGCTGCAGCCGTTCGTCGTACAGCGTGCGCAACAGGATGGCGTCATACCAGGTCAGCCAGGACACGATGCCGTTGGTTTGGTCGTTGAACAACGATTGGTGGATCAACGCGGTGTCGTTCATCGGACCGAGCAGCTGCGCGAATTCCTCCATCACGCATTCCCGGACCGGCACGAAATCGAATCCCGGGCTGATATAGACCGCGCCGACCACGACCGACCCGTCACGTGCGAATTTCGCCTCGCCATAACAGGCATTGCCGATATTCCCCTCGGTCGGGCGCAGCAGGGTGATGTTGTCGCGGATGAAATGCTCGCCGCGGCGGTCGAAATAATCCGGTGCCACCGGCTGCAACTTGAGGCGCAGGCCGGTGACGGCGGCGAGCGTGCTGACCGTTTCGCGCAATGCCGCGATCGCGGCCGGGTCGAAATCCTTTTGATAACGGATTATCGGATGGGTATTCCATTTTCGAACCCAGCCGACGGGACCGCCGTATTCGGTTTGGAAAACCACGCGCCCGAAATTCTTATGAATAAGGTCGAGCGTGACCGCGTCCTCCCGCGGCACGTCGCCGATAATGCCGCGCACCGCCGCGAGCGGCGATCCCGGCGAAGGCAAGGCCAGCCCGATCCGGGTCGTGCGGTCGTCGAGCGCCGTTGACGCATTGGAATGGGCAGGGGCGGCGATACTTGCGACCGGTGCGATCGATGGGGCCGGCCGCTGGTCGAGGATGCCATGGTAGCCAAGGCGAACCTTGACATGCCAAGCCTCGGCCCAGTGCCGCATGGTCGACCGCTCGGCCGCCGGCGAGTCGAAAAAATAGCTGACCTGCATCAGATCCCGGTCTCCGGCCAGGCGGTAGCGGATCGTCGCGCCGGTATCGAACAGAGCCAATTCGTCATGCGCGGCATAGTCGGCCAGTTTCGCCAGGGTTGGATCCGCTGAATCCTGCAATCCGGTTGGACCGTGCTGCAAGGCCCAGCAATCCTGTTTTCCGCCGGTCTGGTTGCTGTGGATTTCCCGGTCGCGGGGTGCGGCGGCATCGCAAAATGCCGCCCGGCGCCAGCCGCGTTCGCCGCCGGACCGCCGGTTGGTGGTGATCAGCACGACGCCGTCGACCCGATGGTGGTCGCCGCGGATTAAAACCGCGTCGGTCAAGGCGACACCCAGGCGCGATTTGTAGGTGCGCCGCGCCGCGACATGCCAATCGCCGTCCGGCAGCGGGATCTGCCGATTGCCCAACGTGAACGATCCGGCGACATTCCCCATTCCCGCCAGCGGGTTATGCGTAGCTTCGCAACCGGCGACCAGCGCGCCGAGCAGGAAGGTTGCGAAAAGGAGCCTGCCGGTTCGTCCGGCCGTCCGGTCCCTCGTCCGGCTTGGCAGCGGCGCGGGCGCAATTGCGGGAAAGGACACCATCGCCGTCCTTATCGGATCGAATCTGCGGTTGCGTTCAGGAATTCGTTGCGCGAGACGGTGATATCGCCGCCGCGGCATGCGCCGATTGTCTCATAGAAACGCGAATCGCGGCTGTTTCTGCAAAAACGGCGGTTTTGTTCGAATTCTGCCTTGCTCGCCACGGCGTCGCCCGGCATGCAGCCGCCCTTGCCCTGGTAATAGAGAGGGATGTCGTGCTTGCGGCAGTAGACCGGCAATTCCTTTTTCAGGCCCGCCGTGAAGTTGTCCCGGTTCGAGGGTTGATCATCCGCCATGCAATTGCCGGAGACGGCGTAATGGCTCTTGGTAGCGACGTCATAGCAAAATGTCGCCTCCTCCGACCGCGCGAGCAGTATCATTTGCGCCGTCGTCGCCATCGTCACCGGGCCCTGCCAGACAACCTCGTGCAGATCCGCAAGGATCTTGCAGCCGATGCGGCCTTTGGCGAGCTGCCGGCACTGGTCCAGTGCCGCCTCGTACCCGTCTCCGCAATCAAGCGCGTGACCCGCCGTACAATAGACGAATCCGCCCTGACGGCCGTCGACGGTGATCGCGAAGGCCATGCCCAGGGGGCTGTTCATATAGCGGTTGAAGCCTTGCTGGACGCCCGGTGACAGGGTTACCGGCCCGGTGCCCCAATCGGGATGGGCCGTTTGGCACCCGACCAGAACGGACAGCACGGCAAAGACGGCTGCGCCCCGCGGTAATCCGCGGAAAAGTGCAGCCAATCGTCTGGTGGCGAAGCCCGCGAAGGCATGCGCAATGAACATGGTCCCGCCTGATCCCCGTGTCGCCGCGACGCGCAGATGAGCCGGCGCGTTGGGCGATCTTTCGGGAACCCTAGCACAGGCCGAATTTCCGTGGATAGCGGCATGATCTGCGCATCGAGGGTATCTTTCCGCACCTCTTTTGGCAGACGCAATGACGATCGGATTAGACCGAACTCATGACGGCTACTAGACGGCACCCGTACAAGGTTTGCTATAACAGGACGCAAACCGGCCAACAGGGAGAATTCGGGGCATGAGCAAGATCGATACATCGGACGTGGACGTCATCGTCGTCGGCGCGGGCAACGCCGCGACCTGCACCGCGCTGTCGGCGGTGGAGCATGGCGCGCGCGTGCTCATGCTGGAGACCGCTCCGAAAGATTCCCGCGGCGGCAACTCCGCCTTCACCGGCGGCGCCTTCCGTTTCTCCTACAACGGCGTCGACGATCTGATGCAGCTCTGCCCGAGCCTGGCCGACGAGGATCTCGACAACATCGATTTCGGTACCTACACGCACGACCAGTATTACGACGATATCTTCCGCATGACCCAGTACCGCTCGGACGCCGATCTGATCGAAGTGCTGGTGACCAACAGCTTCGAGACCGCCAAGTGGATGACCACGCACGGCATCGACCTGATCCCCGCAACCGGCCGTCAGGCGTTCAAGGTCGACGGCAAGTTCAAGTTTTGGGGCGGGCTGGCGCTGCGCATCAACGGCGGCGGCGAGCAGCTGGTGCAGACGCTGCACGACAAGGCCGAGGAGGCGGGCATCCGCGTGCTCTATGAAGCAACCGCGACCGAATTGCTGCATGACGGCGACCGCGGCGTCTACGGCGTGCGCTGCCGTCACCAGGGCGCGACGCACGACCTGGAGGCCAAGGCGGTGGTGCTGGCCTGCGGCGGCTTCGAATCGAACCAGGAGATGCGCGCCCGCTATCTCGGTCCTGGCTGGGACCTCGCCAAGGTGCGCGGCACCGAATACAACAACGGCGAGGGGCTGGAGATGGCGCTCGAGATCGGCGCCAAACCTTATGGCCACTGGTCGGGTTGCCACGCGGTGGCCTGGGACCTCAACGCGCCGCCCTATGGCGACCTCGACATTGGCGACCAGTTCCAGAAGCACAACGTGCCGTTCAGCATCGTCGTCAATGCAAACGGCGAACGCTTCCGCGACGAGGGCGAGGATTTTCACAGCTATTGTTACGCGCGCTACGGCGGCGAGATCCTGCAGCAGCCGGGCATGTTCGCCTGGCAGATCTTCGACCAGAAGGTGAAGGATTTGCTGCGCAGCGAATACCACATCCGCCGCATCACCAAGGTCTCGGCGGATACCATTCCGGAGCTGGCCGAGAAGCTGGAAGGGGTGAACGCCGAGCGCTTCATCAAGACGGTCGAGGAATTCAACGCCGCCTGCCGCACCGACATTCCGTTCGACCCGAACGTGCATGACGGGCGCTGCACCGAGGGGCTGGCGCTCAACAAGTCGAACTGGGCCAACCCGCTGGATACGCCGCCCTACGACGCCTATGCGGTGACCGCCGGCGTGACCTTCACCTTCGGCGGCGTCAAGGTGAGCACCAAGACCGCGGTGGAACGCGCCGCCGGACGGCCGATCGCCGGCCTCTACGCGGCGGGCGAGATGGTCGGCGGGCTGTACTTCCACAACTACGCCAGCGGCACGGGCCTGATGGCCGGCGCTACCTTCGGCCGCATCGCCGGGCGCGAGGCGGCGGCCTATGCGCGGGGTCGGAACGCGTGAGGGAAGGGGCGACTTAAGGACTGTTTCGGGCTTTTCTTCCTGTCCCGTAGGCGTTCGAAAATTTCCGGTGGTCCACGACCCTCATCCCGCCGATATCCGGCGTCGCCAACCGCGCCGATCCAATTTTCCTGTGCTGCATGCCGGTATATTCTGGTTTAAAAAAAGAACAAAAAAAGAACTTGCGCGATGGAACAAAACCAGTACATAGTAATTTTAGACACACATTCGATTGCACCGCGCCGTGTTGCATAGCCCCGGCGCCTGTGGAATAAGGAGTACGCACCTCATGTCGAAAATGTCGGCCGCAACAAACCCGGCCTTGCGCCTCGTCGAAAAGGACATCATGGACAAGCAGAAAGCGTTGGACGCCGCGTTGGGCCAGATCGAGCGCAATTTCGGCAAGGGCTCGATTATGAAGCTTGGCCAGCAGGATCAGGCAGTTGAGGTCGAATCGGTGCCCACGGGGTCGCTCAGCCTCGATATCGCGCTCGGCATCGGCGGATTGCCGCGCGGCCGGGTGGTCGAAATCTACGGACCGGAAAGCTCGGGCAAGACCACGCTGGCGCTGCATGTGCTGGCCGAGGCGCAAAAACTCGGTGGAACCTGCGCCTTCATCGACGCCGAACACGCGCTCGACCCCTCTTATGCCAAAAAGCTCGGTGTCAATCTGGACGAACTCCTGATTTCGCAGCCGGACGCTGGTGAACAGGCGCTGGAAATCGCAGACACGCTGGTCCGTTCCGGCGCCATCGACGTGCTCGTCATCGACTCGGTGGCGGCCTTGGTGCCGCGGGCCGAGCTTGAAGGCGAAATGGGCGACAACCATGTCGGCCTGCATGCGCGGCTGATGAGCCAGGCGATGCGTAAGCTGACGGGATCGATCAACCGATCGAAAACCATGGTGATCTTCATCAACCAGATTCGCATGAAGATCGGCGTGATGTTCGGCAGCCCGGAGACCACGAGCGGCGGCAACGCGCTGAAATTCTATGCCAGCGTGCGCCTCGACATCCGACGGATCGGCCAGATCAAGGACCGTGACGACGTGATCGGCAACCAGACCCGGGTCAAGGTGGTGAAGAACAAGGTGGCACCGCCCTTCAAGGTCGTCGAATTCGACATCATTTACGGCGAAGGCATTTCCAAGACCGGCGAATTGCTCGATCTTGGGGTCAATGTCGGCATTGTCGAGAAATCCGGCTCCTGGTTCTCCTGCGACGATCAGCGGATCGGCCAGGGGCGCGAGAATGCGAAGACTTTCCTCAAGGAAAACCCCGATTTGGCGGCGAGTATCGAGCGGCGTATTCGTGAAAACGCGGGCATCCTGTCGGAAGTCATGCTCGAAGGGCCGATCGGCGACGACAGTGACGATAGTGACGATGCGGAAGGCCCCGGCGCGGTGGAAACCGACGCGGCGGGCAACGCCTAAAAACGACCTCACACTGGCAAACTTCAGCGGCGCCGGCCCCTCCGGCGCCGCTTTTGTGTGTGCGGACGGACTCCGGTCGTTTCGCTCGCCGGTCGCTGGACAGGGTGGAAAGGGCGCGGTACAACCGCGATCCGGCTCTGAAGGGGAAATTATAAGGATTCCGCGCGTTTCAAGCGGCGGCCGTACGCTATGACCACCACCAACGAAATCCGTTCCGCGTTTCTCGAATATTTTGCCAAGCATGGCCATGAAATCGTCGATTCGTCGCCGCTGGTGCCGCGCAACGACCCGACGCTGTTGTTCACCAATGCGGGCATGGTGCAATTCAAGAACGTGTTCACCGGCGCCGAGCAGCGACCCTACAATCGGGCGGTGACCTCGCAGAAATGCGTGCGGGCCGGCGGTAAACACAACGACCTCGAAAACGTCGGCTATACCGCGCGCCATCACACCTTCTTCGAGATGCTGGGCAATTTTTCCTTCGGCGATTATTTCAAGGACGTCGCCATCGAACTTGCCTGGAACCTGGTGACGAAGGAATACGGCCTGCCGGAAGATAAGCTGCTGGTCACGGTCTATGCGGAAGACGACGACGCAGCCCTGCTGTGGAAGAAAATCGCCGGCCTGCCGGAGGATCGGATCATTCGTATCGCGACCTCCGATAATTTCTGGGCGATGGGCGATACCGGCCCCTGCGGTCCGTGTTCGGAAATCTTCTTCGACCATGGGCCCGGCATTCCCGGCGGACCGCCCGGCAGCCCGGATGAGGACGGCGACCGGTTCATCGAGATCTGGAACCTCGTCTTCATGCAATACGAGCAGGTCAGCGCCGAAGAGCGGGTCACGCTGCCCAAGCCGTCGATCGATACCGGTATGGGGTTGGAACGCATTACGGCGGTTCTTCAGGGGACGCACGACAACTACGACATCGACCTGATGCGGGGGTTGATCGAAGCTTCGGCCGAGGCCAGCGGGCAGGCCGCGGACGGCGATCATGGCGTGTCGCACCGGGTGATCGCCGATCATCTGCGCGCCTCCAGCTTCCTGATTGCCGACGGCGTGTTGCCGGGGAACGAGGGCCGGGGATACGTATTGCGCCGGATCATGCGCCGCGCCATGCGCCATGCGCATATTCTTGGCTGCCGCGAGCCGCTGCTGCATCGGCTGGTGCCGGCGCTGGTGTCGGCGATGGGACAGCATTACCGTGATTTGGTCCGCTACCAGGCGTTGATTACGGAAACCCTCAAGCTCGAGGAAACCCGTTTCAAGGACATGCTCGGCCGGGGCTTGCGCTTGCTTGAGGACGAGACGGGCAAGCTCGGCGAGGGCCAGGCGCTCGCCGGCGACGTCGCCTTCCGGCTCTATGACACCTATGGTTTTCCGCTCGATCTGACGCAGGACATCCTGCGGGGCCAGGGGCGCGGTGTGGATACCGCGGGATTCGACGCAGCGATGGAGAAACAGCGCGCCGCCGCGCGCAAGGCATGGTCCGGATCGGGCGAGGCGGCTACTGAATCGGTGTGGTTCGATTTGCGGGAAAAACTCGGGGCAACGGAATTCCTGGGCTACGAGACCGAAATTGCGGAGGGTGTGGTCACGGCGTTGCTCGTCGGCGGCACGCCGGTCCAAACCGCCGAGGCGGGGCAGGAGGCGCTGGTCATCGTCAATCAGACGCCATTCTACGGCGAGTCCGGTGGCCAGATGGGCGATCACGGTATCCTGTTTTCTTCCGGCGGCGCGGAATTCGCCGTCGCGGACACGACCAAGAAACTGGACGACATGTACGTTCATGTCGGTACGATCAACAAGGGCTCGCTCGCGGTCGGGGATGAGGTGGAGTTGCGGGTCGATGGCGACCGGCGGTCGCGGCTGCGCGCCAACCATTCGGTCACCCATCTGATGCACGAGGCGTTGCGGCGCGCGCTTGGCGACCATGTGACCCAGAAAGGCTCGCAGGTCGGTCCCGACAGCATGCGGTTCGACTTCAGCCATCCGAAACCGATGTCTGCGGAAAAAATTGCCGCTGTCGAGGCGGAGGTAAACCGGCGCATTCGCGACAATGGGGCGGTGCGCACGCGGCTGATGACGCCGGACGACGCGGTGGAAGCCGGCGCGCTTGCCTTGTTCGGAGAAAAATACGGTGACGAGGTGCGTGTCGTTTCGATGGGCGACGAGGCAGGCGAAGAGGACCGGTATTTCTCGACCGAGCTCTGCGGCGGCACCCATGTGCGGCGCACCGGCGATATCGGGTTTTTCAAGATAACGTCGGAAAGCGCCGTCGCGGCGGGAGTGCGGCGGATCGAGGCGGTTACCGGCGATGCCGCGGTTCGGTATGTCGCGGCGCAGCAGGCAGCGTTGGCCGAGGTGGCGGCGACGTTGAAGATCGGCACCGCCGAAGTCCCGACCCGTATTGTCGCGTTGCTGGATGAGCGGAGCAAGCTCAATAGGGAGCTTTCCGAATTGCGCCAGAAGCTGGCGGCGGGTGGCGGCGGCGGATCGGCGGCTCCGGAGACGCGGGACGTTGACGGCGTCAAGCTGGCCACACGGAACCTCGACGGCGTGCCGCCGAAGGAGCTGAAACCCCTGGTCGATACGTTGAAGAAACAGATCGAATCGGGCGTCGTCGCCGTCGTTGCGGTCAACGAGGGCAAGGCGTCGCTGGTGGTCGGAGTCACTGCCGATCTGACCGACCGGTTCGACGCAGTTACGCTGGTGCGCGCAGGCGTCGATGCGATCGGCGGCAAGGGTGGCGGCGGCCGGCCGGACATGGCGCAGGCGGGCGGTAACCAGCCCGAGCATCTGGATGCGGCGCTGCAGTCGGTACCCGGGTGGGTGCAGCAACAACTGTAGTCTGATTGTCGCCGGGATCTATATTGTACCCCTCTCCCTGGTTCCCTCCCGGAGAGAGAGGATATAAAGAATTGCAGGATGTGCTGAGTAAAACGAAGCGCATCATTTCGCGATCGATGCGCTTCGCCTACAGGGATGGTCACTCCGGGCTTCCTGCCCTCTCGTGACACTCGTAAATCCCTGTACATCGTAGGTGAGGGGCGTGAGCAGGATGCGGAAGCTTCGCAGGCTCAGCACATCCTACGCACTGTTAAGCAGGATGGGTAAAGCGCAGCGTACCCATCATGGCAGGAGATGAACCTGACGGGTACGTCGCTTTGCTACTTTACCCGTCCTACATGTACTTGTAGCTTGTATCTGGGATTATGGCACTAATCGTACAAAAATACGGCGGTACCTCGGTTGGCTCAGCCGAACGCATCGGGGCAGTGGCCGACAAGGTTGTTACCTGCCGTGACCGGGGTGACAGTGTGGTCGTGGTGGTCTCTGCCATGAGTGGCGAGACCAACCGCTTGCTGGATCTGGCGACCGAGATTACCGATACCCCGGTCCCGCGGGAGCTGGACGTACTGCTGGCAACCGGTGAACAGGTCACCATTGCCCTGTTGAGCATGGCGCTGGAGAAACGCGGTTGTACAGCACGTTCCTACACGGGAGGACAGGTACATATCCGTACGGACAACGTGCACAACAAGGCACGCATTCGCGAGGTTGAAGACAAGCGCATGCACGCAGATCTTGCGGCAGGCCGGGTAGTGGTGGTTGCCGGTTTTCAGGGAGTGGATGAAGACGGCAATATCACGACGCTGGGTCGTGGCGGGTCGGATACCACGGCAGTGGCACTGGCAGCAGCGCTGAAGGCTGATGAATGCCAGATCTATACTGACGTGGACGGCGTATACACCACCGACCCGCGGATCGAACCAAAGGCGCGGCGGCTGGACCGTATCACCTTTGAAGAGATGCTGGAGATGGCCAGCCTGGGTTCAAAAGTACTCCAGATCCGCTCAGTCAGTTTTGCCGGCCGCTATAACGTGCCCCTGCGGGTGCTGTCTTCTTTTGAAGAAGGCGAGGGCACGCTGATAACCTACGAGGATGAAGCAATGGAACAGGCACTGATTTCCGGTATTGCCTTTAATCGTGATGAAGCCAAACTGACCATACTGGGAGTGCCCGATACCCCCGGTGTCGCTTACCGGCTGCTGGGTCCGGTCGCAGCGGCCAGTATTGAAGTCGATATGATTATCCAGAACGTGGCGCCGGACGGCGCGACGACGGATTTCACCTTCACGGTAAACCGCAATGACTATAAAAAAACACTCGATATCCTCAACAAGACGGCCACTGAACTGGGCGCGCGCGAGGTATCCGGCGATGACACGATTGTAAAGATCTCGCTGGTCGGTGTGGGTATGCGTTCGCATGCGGGTATTGCCTCGACCATGTTTGAAACCCTGGCAAAAGAGGGGGTGAATATCCGCATGATTTCTACCTCCGAGATCAAGGTGTCGGTTGTGGTCGACGAAAAGTATCTCGAATTGGGTGTGCGTGCGCTGCATGAAGCCTTCAAGCTGGATCAGCCAAAGACTGTTTAATCCGGGTTCTCTCTATTAGAAACAATGGCTTGGAATCCCTGCAGGTGTCTTTTCCCGGGAATTCCTTTATACTCGTGTGGACTATGGAGCTTTTGGATAAAAAAGATAACACTGGAACAGGGTCTGACAACTATTGTCGACTACACTAACAAAAACAATCTATAAAAAAATAGCACGGTCTAAACCAAGGAGATGGGGCATGCTAATACTTACGAGAAGGGTGGGTGAGACGTTGATGATCGGCGATGAGGTGACGGTTACCGTGCTCGGCGTTAAGGGGAATCAGGTAAGAATCGGTGTGAATGCCCCTAAAGAGGTGGCAGTACATCGAGAAGAGATCTATGCACGTATCCAGGCTGAGGGGCATCAGAAAAACGGTACGAATTCAACGTAGGCGATCTGCTTTTTAAAGGCATTCCCAACTTTACCTGAAAAAACTGCAGCGGTATGCTACTCCCCCCGGGGAGAGTATGCCGTTGTGTGTGTCTGCCCGCAGAGTGTAGTCGTGAGAAAGAATTGGAGAGATGGCCGAGTGGCTGACCAAATCGCCGGGAGCGATTTGGAACAGTGGAGCGCAGCGACGCTGGCCCCGCAGGGGCGGAGGGCAGGAGAAGGTGAGACCGGGAACCGGTCGAGAGGCTGGTCTGGACCATGCCCGTAGTAACGCGCTCCCCGCAGAGTGTAGTCGTGAGAAAGAATTG
>CAYYBI010000272.1:0-4735 GCA_964469835.1 uncultured Rhodospirillaceae bacterium | reverse complement strand
ATTTCCGCATGGCGTCCTTGTCCGAGATTTCTGTGTCAAATTTCTTATTATTCGGATGACCCAGGTCATTCTTCTTCGAATTGCCCAAAAATATCAGGTAATTCTTCCCGTATCATTCGTTAATACATTTTTTACCATTAGATTTCAAAAATAGATAATGGAATCGATTATATTTTATCTAAAATTTTCTGGGAATTATCGACAAATTGATGGGTTTAAGCCTGCCTCGCGGGCCTTGCTGGCGTCCTTGGCAGGCAGCACGAGTCAGCGTGCCGGGACTTCGAGGACGTCGATGCGCGCATTCCCGTCCACGATATGGGTCACGGCGAGATGCCCGGGTCCAAGAAACGCGACCTGGCTGCGGGTGTAGCGCGGCAGGTAGCGCCGCCAGATTTCCGTGCCGTCTGTGACCCGGATGACCACGACCGAATCCCTTACGGAGCCGATCGAAAGAGTCCCGGATACGCTTACCGCGATATAACGGCCGGCAGGGTCGACGGAAATTGCGGTGATGCCGCGCCCCTTGGGAATTTCAAACAATCCGCCGCCGGTCGGCAGTGACCACGCCACACGATACCGGGCGTTTTCCCGGTATCCGTCCCACGCGGCCCAGCCGCCGCCGAGCAATCGGAAATTGGTCCCGATGTGTTCGAATTCGGCTGGGTGAATTGGCTCTCTTGTGGCCCGTCCGTCAAGCCCGATTGCGAGGAACGCGTTATAATTTTCAAGCACGGTGAACCGGCCGGCGGCAAGGTCGAAATCGAGCAGGAGCGGGCTGGATCTGCGCTCCATTTGGAGTGGCACGCGGATATCAGGTCCGTCCGGCAGGGAGCGGACGGCGATCGCATGGCCAAGCAGCTTTCGGTCATCGCCACGTTTGGTTTCAAGCCATGCCAGGGCGCCCGCGGCAGCGTCGACGACCGGCGTCCAGGGGTCGATCCCCGCCGGCGCCTCCAGTCTTTGCGGTGCCGTCCGGCCCGCCTCGAGGTACCAGTGCTCGAATTGCCCGTCGCCGTCTGAATCCATGCGGTAATACACCGTACCGCCGGGTGCGACGTACCCGATGCCGCCACGCACGCCCGGAAAGAACAGTTGCCGCCGGACGACTCGGCAACCGGGCATCGACAGTACGCCGTAGCCGCCGTCGTCGGACCGTATCCATACCTCGCCGGCGCGCTCCAGCGCCAGCGTTACGCCCGCGGGCAGGCCCGTGGTCGAGGCGTCGGCGACCGAGCATGCCACGGGCCAGTCGCCGGTTTCGGGGGCGTCGTCCGCTTCGATCAGGAACTGCGCGGGAATAACGACCAGATAGGCCCAGACAACCGCGACCGTCGTCAACGGTACCAGCCCCGCCAGCAGCAGCCAGCGCAGCCGTGATCCGGCAAGAATCCAGCGGGCCACAGCGAACCATGAAATCTGCAGCAACACCGCAATCCCCAAGTCTACCGCGAGCCAGAGCGGCTCCCGCGCGCCGCGGTCTTCGACAAGCTTCACCCAGAGCAATATTCCCAGGAGTGTCCCGCCATGGACATGCAGGATCGGAACCAGATAGACGAGGAATGACAACAGGAAGGCGACGAGGGTCCGGGGCATCGGAGCGGACCGTTACTGCGCCAGGGTACACGTGCCGGAAAGGCAATACGCCGCTGGCGTCCATCTGCTGAGATTGGTGCTCATGCACACCATTTCGGCCTCCTCGACGACGGTGATCAGATGGCCGTAATAGGCGGCGGCATCCTCTTCGCGCTTCATGTTGACCGGCTGCCATTCGCCGCAGGGGGCCTGGACAGCAACGCAGACGTCGCCCTGGTCGCAATATACCCATTCCGGGTTGAACACGGGACGGTCCGGCCTGCCCGCAGTGAGCCCGAAAATAATGTACACGAGCACCCCGAGACCGAGCAGGATACTCGACCCGCCTAGGGTCCAGACCAGATGCTTGCCCCTCATTGCAGCCCGTTCGCTTTCCCGATCCATTTACCGGCACGCCACCCGCCCGGCCCGAGCCATGCGGGGAACGCTTTGCTGTACTGCAAGAATACCGCTACATACGAGTGATATTTGAGCGTATATACGGCTTATCGAATGAGTAAACCATGATTTCGTTAATGCATTGTTGTTACAGGAGGTCGACACGATGACCGGCAAGAAACTCCAGAACAGCCAGTACGCGGTCAGCCCGATTGGCGCGGTCGCGACGGTTCCCGCGGAATTCCTCTCTTCCGCGATTTTCGAAGTGGTCCAGGGCGCATACCATCTTGGCGAAAGCATTGGTCGCGTCGCCGGCAAGCTGCGCCGCCGCTGATATTCCTGTCCCGATCCTGAAAAACCGGCTCCGGATCAGTTTTCGGGGCCGGCTTGTCAGTATTTAACGTTCAGGTCGATCATCAGCACGTCGTGGCCGGTCACCAGGCAATGACGAAAGCTTTCAAAACTACACCGCTCGACCTTCGCAAGGCACCAGAGATATTCGGTGATGCACGCGATACGCCGTCCCAAGGGAACGACGCGTCCGACGGCTCCACAATCCTGTCCCAAAACCAGTCGCGTGACTGCGCGCCGGTGCGCCCCGGGGGCACATCCCGATCGTTCGGCTGGTCAGAGTGACCGCGCCCGTCACCACCGGCGTCACTTCGCCGCCGGCGGTTGAAGCAGGCGATGCCATGATGAAGAGGGCGGCGGAAACACACACGAAGAGACCGTTGGCGGCCATCGTGCCTTCCATTCCGGTTTGCTCTTAAGCACGAGGATTTCCCTGGCAGTGAAAGGGTCAACGCATGTGGCCGTCCGCATGCGCGAATGTGATATGGTCCGCGAAACTTCAGCCACGCCCGGGACAGGAGCGAAGAACCCCGTGAGAACGCCGCGCGCCGCACCCTGTGGCACTTGGAAATCCCCCATCACCGCCGATCTCATCACCGGCGGCAGCATTGGTTTCGCCGGCCTCGCCCTCGACGGCGCCGACGTCTACTGGGCCGAGCAGCGGCCCGCGGAGGGCGGACGGGTCGCGATCGTATGCCGGGCCGCGGACGGCACAATCGCCGAAGTGGTTCCGCAGACGTTCAGCGCCCGCAGCCGGGTCCACGAATATGGCGGCGGCGCCTTCGCGGTGCGTGGCGGCACGGTCTGGTTCTGCAACGATGCCGACCAGCGCGTGTGGATGGCCGAACCCGGCGCCCAGCCACACCCCCTGACGCCGGAGGGCGCGACGCGCCATGCGGATTTCTCGATCGATGCGGCGCGCCGGCGGCTGGTCTGTGTGTGCGAGGATCACGGCAGGGCAGGGGAGCCGGAGAACCTTCTGGTCGCGGTTTCGTTTGACGGCGGTGTCGTGCCCGTGCATCGGGGCCACGATTTCTATGCCTGTCCGCGGCTCTCGCCGGACGGGCGCCAACTCGCCTGGATCTGCTGGGACCATCCCAACATGCCGTGGGACGGAACGGAGTTGTGGCTGGCCGACATCGCCGACGACGGTCCCGTCACAAATTTGCGGCGGCTCGCCGGCGGGCCGGACGAGTCGATCTTCCAGCCCGAATGGTCGCCGGACGGCGTGCTGCATTTCGTCTCAGATCGCACCGGCTGGTGGAATCTCTATCGCTGGGCTGGCGACAGCGCCGAGGCGATCGACTTGCCGAGTCTGGAGGTCGAATTCGGTCGGCCACTCTGGCAGTTCGGCATGACGACTTACGGCTTTACGGGTGACGGAAAAATTCTGGCGATGATGGCGTTGAACGGTAGGTGGAGGGCGAGGCTGTACGACTCGGATGCCGGTGGCTGGCGCGAGCTCTTTATGGCGTTTGCTGATCTCGACCATCTCTGCGTTTCGGGCGGGCACGCCGCCGTCGTCTGGACCGGCGTCGCCGAACCGGCTGCCGTGATACGCGCCGATATCGCGACAGGAGATATCGAGGTTCTGCGCAGTTCCGCGGATTTCGACATCGATGCCGGTTATATTTCGGTCGGGCTGCCGGTCGATTTTCCGACCGCCGACGGCGGCAAGGCGTATGGGTTCTGGTACCCCCCGAAAAACCGGGATTTCCATGAGTCCGAGGGTGAACTGCCGCCGCTGATCGTCAAGATCCATGGGGGGCCGACTTCGCAGGCCCGGTCCGGACTGAACCTGAAGACCCAGTTCTGGACCAGCCGAGGCTTCGCGGTGCTCGACGTGAACTATCGTGGCTCGACGGGATTCGGCACCGCCTATCGCCACAAGCTCGACGGCCAATGGGGCATCGCCGATGTCGAGGATTGCATCGCCGGAGCGCAATTTCATGCGGCGTTGCGCGTGGTCGACCCGGACCGTCTGATCATTACCGGCGGCAGCGCGGGCGGCTATACGGTGCTGGCGGCGCTGGCCCTTCACGAAGTATTCAAGGCGGGCGCCA
Organism: uncultured Rhodospirillaceae bacterium; assembly: GCA_964469835.1. Classification (GTDB taxonomy): domain Bacteria; phylum Pseudomonadota; class Alphaproteobacteria; order UBA8366; family UBA8366; genus JAOTYV01. Next base: position 350 of record CAYYBI010000272.1, on the reverse strand, counting down.
GCCATTACGGTGTCGGCGACCTGACGGCGCTGGCACACGATACCCACAAGTTCGAGAGCCGCTATCTCGACCGCCTTGTCGGGCCGCTGCCCGAGGCCGAAGAGCTGTGGCGCGCGCGCTCGCCGATCAACCATATCGACGGGCTGAACTGCCCGGTGATCTTCTTCCAGGGGCTCGACGACAAGGTGGTGCCGCCCAACCAGGCGGAGGCGATGGTCGCCGCGCTCCGTGCCAAGGGCATCCCGGTCGCGTACGTACCATTCGAGGGCGAGGGCCACGGCTTCCGCCGCGCCGAAAACATCAAGCGCGCGCTGGAGGGCGAGCTGTATTTCTATGGCCGCGTCTTCGGC
>CAYYBI010000271.1:0-13433 GCA_964469835.1 uncultured Rhodospirillaceae bacterium | reverse complement strand
CGCGCAGCCCATTCGCGGCGGCAGTACAGAAAGCCGAGCCCATACAGACCCAGCAGGCATTTCTGCGTCGAAACCGCCATGCCGTCGATCTGTAACTCCCTCATGTCCGTATCGACCACGCCCACCGACTGCACGCCGTCGACCAGGAGGAACACGTCGCGTGCGCGGCAGGCGCGTCCGAGCCGGCCGATATCGGCGCGAAACCCCGGCGCGAATGTGACGGTGGATGCAGTGACCAAGCGGGTCCGGTCATCGATTGCCGCGATAATCGCCTCGACATCGATATGGCCCGCACGCTCTGGCACCGACCGAACGATCACATCGTTGCGCGCATGCTGGTTGAGCCAGGGATAGATGTTGTTGGGATGTTCGAGGTCGCGGCACAGCACCATATTGTCGCCCGCCTGCCAGGGCAGTGCCGATGCGATGGCATTCAATCCATCCGAAACGTTTTTCGTATAGGCAATTTCGTCGCTGTCCGCGTTGATCAACCGCGCGAATTTTTCGCGCACCCGCTCGATCGTCGCAAACATCTCCGGTTTGTCGGCGCTTCCCGCGGACAGCCGGTCGAGGTGACCGTCCATTGCTTCCCGCGCCGGACGCGACAGCAAACCGCGCGCCGCAACATTCATGTACACCGTGCCGGCGGCGCCGGGAAACAGCGCGCGGGCCGCTTCGAATTCGGATTGGGGTCGTTCGACAGCCAATGAATCGCTTGCCATTTTATATTTTCCAGTATGATGCTGTTACCAACCGGCCCAGTCGAAGGGTCACCTAAGACTAATTCCTACTCTCGGCAGCCGCAATCAACCATCCCCTGCGTCGAGGTGATAGCAGTGAGACGGTCAGGCGCATTTTTGCGCGAATCGGCACTCTCGGGCGAAACGATGGACTCGACACGGCGTGACCGGAATATCGGAACGAACGAATAGACCCGCCCGCGGCATTGGACTCATGATGCTCGGCTGCGCGTTCCTGATGATGAGCGACGCCGTATCGAAATGGCTGAGCCAGACCTATCCGGTCGGGCAGATCATGTGCCTGCGAAACGTCTTCGTGTTGATTCCGATCCTCATCGTTGTTTGGCGCAGCGGGCGTTTCGGAGATTTGCGCATCGGCAATTGGGGCGGGCAATTTATGCGTGGCGGGCTGCACGTCCTCTCGGCCGCCCTGTTCGTCACCAGTGTCAGCCTGCTCCCGCTGGCCGACGTACATGCGGTTGGCTTTGCCGGTCCCATCTTCATCGCCGCCCTCTCGCCGCTACTGCTGAATGAACGCGTCGGATGGCGCCGCTGGACGGCGATCCTTGTCGGGTTTGCCGGCGTGCTTGTCATGCTCCGACCCAGCGGTGCAGGGTTTCATTACCTCGGGCTGATCCCGGTCGCGGCCGCCCTCTCGGCCGCGCTGCGCGATATCACCACCCGCCACCTCAGCCGCAATGAAACGTCGGTCTCGATGCTTCTGTTTTCATCAGCCATGGTGATCGTCGGTGGCCTCTTTACCGCCCCCTTCGGGTGGCAAGCGCTTACTCTCGAATCCACAGCGCTTTTCGCATTGAATGGTCTGGTCAACGGCAGCGCCCATTTCCTGATCATCGAATCCTACCGAAATGCCGAAGCACCGGTCGTCGCGCCCTTCAAATACTCGATGCTTCTCTGGGCGACGCTGTTCGGATTTTTGATCTGGAACCAACTGCCGGATGTGTGGATCATCGGCGGCGCCGTGCCGCTCATCGGCAGCGGACTCTACATCTTCTATCGCGAGCAACGCCTGAAATAGACGGTCAGCGCACGATCATGACCGAATTGGGGGCGGTCTGCATGATATCCTGGGACACGCTACTGCTGAAGAACCGCGCCCATGGCGTCTTCCCGGATTCGGCGACTACGATTACGGAATAATCGGCGCCGACTTCCAGAATTTGCTCCACCGGATCGCCAACCCGCGTGTAACTGTTTTTGATGGTAATCCGCTTGGCGTCAAAAATGGATTTCAACTTGGCCAGATGTTCCATCGCCGCCGCCTCGCCTTCAACATCCGGAGAAACCGCCAGGATCGACACCGGGGCGTTGCCGTGGCTGGCGAGAAACAAGTTCCGCTCGATCGCCGCGTTTGCGTGCTCCGAACCATCCGAACAAATGAGATGGCCCCGGACCGCATCCAATTCGCGCGCGACGAGTACCGAACAAGGTGCATGGTCGACGACTTTTTCCGCCACCGCCGGGTCCCAGAAGGACTTGGTCTTGCCCCGTCGCCATCGCTCGGAAGCACCAAGGATGATCAGATCGTAATGCGCGACCTCGGTTTGTTCCAGGACGCCGCTGGGCACATTGAAGGCGACCTTGAGCTTGAGGATGATCTTCTTACCGGTTTTGTCGGTATATTCGATCTTGTTGTCGCCGAGCGGATCGCCTTCCACGTCGACGTGGGTCGCCTCTTCCTTCCAGTCATCCCCCATCGCGCCATGGGCGATGAGCACGTCGCGGCCCTTCTTGAGATATTGAATGCCGGGCAGCTCCAATCCCCAGTTCAACATGTTTTCGCGGGCGATACGGACATTCAGGCCGCCACTGCGCAAGCCGTGGTCCATCGGCCGCACATAACACAGGCAGATATCGTGTTCCGGGCCGAATTCCGCCGCGAATGACGCGCCCCGATACGACTCTTCGGTGCCGTCAATACAGACGAGAATTCGGAATTTCAGCTCGTTAGCCTGATCGGCCATGTTCCCTCCGACCGGTCCTACGTCCCAAGCAAGGGCCAATACACAGATGCCACCACAAGCAGTATGGCAGTGGACATCAAAACCATCCGCCATCCGACAACCAGGAAATCGGACGTCTTGAGGTACCCTGATGCATAAACAATAGTGCACGCCGGTGTTCCGACAACCGTCAAATAGGCGAAAGCCGAGGACACCGCCGTGATAAATCCGATCAGCAACGGGCTTTCGCCTGCGATATCGGCGAGGTTGAGGACCAGCGGCCCCAGCACCGCAACCGCCGCGCCATTCGACATCGTGTTGGTGACCGCCGTGGTGAGCGCGGAAACCGCCACCCACAAGCCTATTCCCTGATCGGCGCCGAACGGCGAAAGCATGGTGATAAAGCCTTCGGCCACCCATTTTGCGGCGCCGGTCTCCTTCATCTGCACCCCGAGCGAGATGACCGCCGCGTACAACAGCACGACGCCCCAGTTGACGCCGGAATTCATGTCCTCCCAGTTGACCAGACCGGCGATCAGGAAGGCCGCCGCGCCCAGCACGGCGATCGTGCCCAGCCCCAAGGCGTCGGAACCGAATATCCAGCCGAGCAGGACGAGGAAGAACAACACGATGGTCGCCCACCCCCGGATCGTCATCCCGCCTTCTTCCTGAATTTGCGCGCGCAGCTTCACCACCGCACGCGACAGGTCGCGATGTTCCGGTCGGAAAGTATGCAGCAAAATCAAGGTGACGAAGGGGAGTTGCAGGAGGAACATGGGATAGGCGTAGGCCATCCAGGTCACATAATCGATCAGGAATTTATAGGTATCGGGATTCGCGGGATCGTAAAAAAACTCGCGCCAATACCCGATCATGATCGCGTTTCGCGCACCGCCCGACGGCGTGCCGATGCCCGCGATGGAACATCCATAGCTGATGGAGAACAGGATCACCGCGGCCAGCCTGCGCACCTGCCGCGGGTCGTCCGACGTCAGGGTGATCAGCGTCAGGCCCACCGGCAGCATCATTGCCGCAACCGTGTGTTCGCCGATAAAGGAAGCGAGGATCCCGCTGACCGCCGATATACCGATACAGATGCGCGACGTTTTCGTGCCGGTCATGCGGACGATCAAATAGGCGAGCCGTTTATCGAGTTTCTGCTTGACCACGGCGACCGCCAGCATCAGGGATCCCATGATGAACAACACCGAATCGTTCATCAGACTGGTCGCGACGCTGGTTGAATCGAGGCCGAGTAAAATTACCTGCCCGACAACGATGAGCAGCGCCACCGTCGGCAGCGGAACCGGTTCGGTCACGAACAGGATCGTCGCCACCACCGACATGGTCAGCACGATCATGCCTTTCTGTGAAAGACCGTCCGGAGCCGGCAGCGCGATCATGACCGCACCGACCCCCATAGCGATGAAAAACCACCTCCGCTGCCACACATAAAACCAGATGGATTTCATCGTGATGGTGAGTACGCGAACCGTGCGTCCCGAATTCGTGGTCGTTTCCACCATATTATTCAATATTCTGTTGTTGCGATCGGAACTCCGGAATTGAACACGCTTTTATTTGCGGCTGCGTCTCATTCTAGTGAGAATGTTTCAATGGGTGCAAATTGCATCGAAGCGCTCGATAAGCAGCGCCAACCGCATCATAATGTGTGATAGGCTCATTCAGCGTTCGAAATCGCGGCGCGCCGCGACACATGAGCATGGACACCGGAGTTTGGAATGATCGTCGAACAGATCTGGACCGACAACGCCTATCGAAATTTCAACTACCTGATCGCTTGCCCGGAGACCGGCGAAGCCCTGGCGATCGACCCGCTCGACCACCAGAAATGCCTCGCCCAGGCAAAGGAACGCGGTTGGGAGGTCACGCAAATTCTCAACACCCATCACCACGGCGACCATATCGGCGGCAACGGCCCGATGGTCGCGGCGACGGGTGCCAAGATCCTGGCCCATGCGGGCGCCAGCGACAAAATCCCCGATATGGATGTGGGTCTGGGCAGCGGCGACGTCATCCGCGTCGGCCAGACCGTCGAACTCGAATGCCTCGACACGCCGGGCCACACCATGAGCCATATCTGCCTGCTGTCGCGCACCGACACGCCGGCCCTGTTCTGCGGCGACACGATGTTCAACGCCGGCGCCGGCAATTGCCACAATGGCGGCCATCCGGAAGCGATGTACGACACCTTCGCCACTCAGCTCGTCAAACTGCCGGACCACACGCTGATCTATCCCGGCCATGACTACATCGCGAACAACCTGCAATTTACGCTCGACCGGGAGCCGGACAACGTCCGTGCCGCCGAGTTGCTGAAATCCGTCGACGGACAGAATACCGACGACGCGATGGTGTCGACCATGGCGATTGAAAAGGAAATCAATACCTTTTTCCGGCTGCACAGCCCGACCGTTATCCGCAAGCTGCAGGAAGCATTCAGCGATATGCCGGAGAAACCGGACGCGAAGACGGTGTTCCTGAAGCTCCGCGAACTTCGCAACGAGTGGTAAGGCGCCGCACAACGCGATGACGATCCCCAACCAGCGCGCCCTATTCGATATTCCGGACGGGCTCAGCTACCTCAACTGCGCCCAGCAATCGCCGCTGCTGAACGCGGTGTGCCGCGCCGGAGAAACCGGCGTCTCGCTCAAGGCGCACCCGTGGACCGATTTCCGGACACAGGCTGCCGCCGACACAGAGACGGCGCGCGACCTGTTCGCCCGACTGATCGGCGCGACCGGGGACGCCATCGCCATCGTCCCGGCTACCAGTTACGGCGTGGCGGTTGCCGCGACAAATCTGCCCATCGAGCGCGGCCGGAAAATCGTCGTCACGCAGGATCAGTTTCCGTCCGATTATTTCGCCTGGCGGCACCTTGCCGAACAATCAGGCGCCGAGTTGGTGACGGTAAGCCGGCCCGCCGACGGCGATTGGACAAGCGCGCTGGAAAGGGCAATCGACGCGGACACGGCCATCGTCTCCGCACCGCCCTGCCATTGGACCGACGGCGGCGCGGTGGATCTGAACGCGATCGGTGCGCGCTGCCGTGCCGTGGGCAGCGCCTTCGTCATCGACGCGACCCAGGCGGCCGGCGCCATGCCGCTCGACGTGATGGCGCTGCAGCCGGACTTCCTCGTCAGCTCCGCCTACAAATGGCTGCTCTGCCCCTACACGCTGGGTTTCCTGTACGCCGCGCCGCACCGGCAATCGGGGCAACCCGTCGAATGGCACGAATGGGCGGTCTCGGCGATGGAGAACTCTTCCGGCGCGCGGAGCGCCCGGCGCTACGACATGGGCGAGCGCAACAACCCGATCAATCTCAAGATGGCGCTCGTCGCGCTGGAACAACTGCTCGACTGGGGCACAAAGAATATCGCCGCAACGGTGAAACCGCTGACCGACAAGATCGCCGACGGCGCGGTGGAGCGCGGTCTCAGCGTGCCGCCCGCGACGCACCGGGTAAACCACATCATCGGCCTGCGCCGTGCCGAAGGCTGGCCCACGGATATCATCGAACGCCTCGCCGCCGACAACGTCTTCATCAGCCAGCGCGGCGACTCGCTCCGGGTCAGCCCGCATGTGTTCAACGACGCCAGCGACATAGATCGCTTTTTTGCCTCGCTCGATGCTTGTCTCTGACAAGCCGCCGCCCTGAGGGATGACAATCCCGCGCCCGCGCACTACCGTTCCCGGAAATCCCGGAACTCGGAGCGCGCCATGTCCACTATTCCCATCACCATCGCCGCGGGCGATTACGACCGCACCCGCCCGATCAAGGACGGCCGCGTTCCGGTCGACGGATGCGATGTCACCTATCTGACCATGGAGCCGGAGGAGTTGTTCTTCCGTGCGATCCGCTACGAGGAATTCGACGTCTGCGAATTGTCGCTCAGCAGCTACATCATGCAGTCCTCGAAAGGGAAGACCGGCTATACGGCGATTCCGATATTCCTGTCCCGCGCGTTCCGGCATTCGGGATTTTATGTTCGCACCGACCGGGGGATCGATGGCCCCGCCGATCTGAAGGGCAAGCTGGTCGGCATGCCGGAATACCAGATGACCGCCTGCGTCTGGCAGCGCGGCTTCCTGAAAGATGAGTACGGCATTGAGGCCAGCGACATTCATTGGCGCAGCGGCGGTCAGGAGACGCCGGGCCGAGAGGAGCGCGCGCCGATCACCCTGCCGCCCGACATCGACCTGCAACGCATTCCGGACGACAAGACCCTCGCCGGCATGCTGGAAAGCGGCGAGTTGGACGCGCTGATGCTGCCGCGCGCGCCGTCCTGCTTCGTGAACGGCGCGCCGAATGTCGGCCGGCTGTTCCCCGACTACCGCGCCGCCGAACAGGCGTACTACAAGAAATCCGGCCTGCATCCGCTGATGCACATGGTCGCGGTAAAGAAATCCCTAGTCGAGAAATATCCCTGGCTGCCGGCCAATCTGTACAAGGCGTTCCGGCAGGCTAAGGACCTGGCGGTCGCCGATCTCGAACGCATCACCGCACTGCCGCTGGTGCTGCCCTGGGTCGGTGCGGAGCTGGCCGCCACCCGTGCGGTGCTCGGCGAGGATTTCTGGCCCTACGGCGTCATGGAAAACGAGAAGGAACTGCACGCGCTGATGCGATACCAGATCGAGCAGGGGCTGACCGAGACGGAACAGCGGCTCGAAGACCTGTTCGCGCCCACCACTTTCGCCACCGCGGTCGTCTGACCGGCGCATGTTCGGCGAACGCGTCAAACGGATCGAGGATCCGGCCCTGTTGCGCGGCGAAAAAATCTTCGCCGACGACATCGAGTTTCCGGATCTGCTGCACGCGTGTTTTCTGCGCAGCCCGCACGGACACGCCAGGATCGAAGGCATCGATAGCGCGGCGGCACTGGCGTTGGACGGCGTGCATGCGGTCTTCACCTTCGCCGATCTGGCGCCGCACGTCACAACCGAGCGCATCCCCTGCGCCATGCCGAGCGCGGCGATCCGCCACACGGTCGAACCGTTCATCCTCGCCAAGGACGAAGTGTGCCATGTGGGCGAGCCGGTCGCGGTCGTCCTGGCCGACGACCGCTACACGGCCGAGGACGCCATCGAGCACATCATCGTCGACTACGCGCCGTTGCCCGCCGTTGCCGACGCCCGCGCCGCCCTGCAGCCGGACGCGCCGCCTGTACGCACGGATGTTCCGGACAATCGGGTCGCCGAGTTCACCCAGGCCTTTGGCGACGCGGACGCCGCCTTCCACACCGCCGAGCATATCGTTGCGGAGAAATTCTGGCTCCACAAGGGCGGCGGTCACGCCATCGAATGCCGCGGCGTGGTGGCGCGATACGACGCGGCGGACGATTTGCTGTCCGTCTGGGACGGCACGCAAATGCCGCACCGCATTCACGGCATCCTGGTCGAACTGCTTGGCTGCGGCGAACGGCAGGTGCGCCTGTCCACGCCATCGGTCGGCGGCGGGTTCGGTCCGAAATTCGTCTTCTACCAGGAAGAAATCGTCGTCCCGCTGGTCGCCAAGCTGCTGCGCCGCCCGGTCAAGTGGATCGAAGACCGGCGCGAACATTTTACGGCCACGACCCAGGATCGCGATCAATACTGGCAGGTCGAGGCCGCGTTTACCGAGGACGGCAAGCTGCTCGCCATCCGCGGCAATATGGTGCACGACCATGGCGCCTACACGCCCTATGGCATCGTCATCGCGCAGAATTCGGCGACCAATTTGCTCGGCCCGTATGTGCTGCCGAGCTGTGATCTCACGATCACCTCGGCGTTGACAAACCTAATTCCCTCCACGCCGACGCGCGGTGCGGGACGGCCACAGGCAACCTTCGTGATGGAGCGCCTGCTGGACCGGGGCGCGCAGACGCTCGGGCTGGAGCGGGACGAAATTCGCCGCCGCAATATGATCGGTCCCGACGAAATGCCCTACGCGACGCCGGTCAAATCCCGCGACGGCGGCGTCATCACCTATGACAGCGGCGACTATCCCGCCAGCCAGGCCATGGTCCTGCAGGCGGCGGGCAATGAGAGTTTTCGCGACCGCCAGGCGGCGACGCTGGCCGATGGGCGCTACATCGGCCTCGGCCTCGCCAACTATGTCGAGGGCACCGGGCGCGGTCCTTTCGAATCGGCGACGGTGCGGGTCGGCCCGTCCGGCAAGATCGTCATTCAGACCGGCGCCACCGGTCAGGGCCAGGGCATCGAGACCAGTCTCGCGCAGATCTGCGCGGGCACACTCGGTGTGGATATCGAGGACATCATGGTGACGGCCGGTGACACCAGCGCCACGCCGCTCGGCCTTGGCGCCTTCGCCAGCCGCCAGGCGGTCAACGCGGGAAGCTCGGTCAGCCGCGCCGCCGAAACGGTGCGCGAGAAAGCGCTCGACGCCGCTGCCCACATGCTGGAGGCGGCCAAGGAGGACCTCGAAATCCGCCACGGCCGGGTGCAGGTCAAGGGCGTGCCCGACATGTCGGTCTCCCTTGGCGAGGTCGCCCGTGCGCTCGCCGGCATGCCGGGCTATGCGATGGCGACCGGATTGCCGCCCGGCCTTGCGGCGACCGAACATTTCGAACCCGCCGCGCTGACCTACTGCAACGGCAGCCACGCGGTCGAGGCCGAGGTGGATATCGAAACCGGCATGGTGCGGCTGTTGCGTTATTTCGTCGTCCACGATTCCGGCCGCATCATTAACCCGATGATTGTCGAGGGCCAGATTCAGGGCGCGGTTGCGCACGGCATCGGCAGCGCCCTGTTCGAATGGATGCGCTATGACGAATACGGCCAGCCGCAGACCACGAATTTCGGCGAATACCTGCTGCCGACCGCGCCCGACATGCCGCGCATCGAAATTCACCACATGGAATCGCCGACGCCGCTCAACCCGCTCGGCGTCAAGGGCGCGGGCGAGAGCGGCACCATCGCCGCCTCCGCCGCGATCATTTCGGCGATCGAGGATGCGGTGCGCCCGTTCGGCGTGCGGATATCGGAATCGCCGCTGACGCCGGAGCGGCTGCTAGAGTTGATTTCGGACGCGCGGGCGGCAGAATAAGACGCGGAGCGCCGGCGCCGACAAATTTGCAGCAATTCAACCCAATCCTATCGTGGAGTAACGATCATGGCGGAACTGGACGGCAAGGTCGTGCTGGTCACCGGCGGCAGCCGGGGAATGGGCCGGGCGACGGCGGAATTGTTCGCCGAGGCGGGCGCATCGGTCGTAATCTGCGCCCGCACCAAGACAGACGTCGACCGGGCGGTGTCGGAGATATCGGCCCGCCACGACACCACCGTGACCGGCGTCGAGGCCGATGTCCTCGACCCCGCGTCGGTCGATGCCCTGATTGCCGAAATCGACGCGCAGTTCGGCCGCCTCGACATGCTGATCAACAACGCCGGCCAGTCTTCGCAACGCGCGGCGAAGGGCGCGACGTTTCAGGTTCAGGTTTCCCATCCGCCGGACGATCCGGAACTGCCGCCGGGCCGGTTCGAGTCGATGACCGACGACGAATTCCGCAACGCGTTCGAACAAAAGGCGCTGGGAATGATCCGGGTGACGCGCGGCGCCCTGCCCCTGCTGCGCAAGGGAAAATCGGCCGCCATCGTCAACGTGGTGTCCACCAAAGGGCTGCAATCGCCGGTGCGTGTCGTGACCTCGGGCGTCGCCTGGGCGGCCGCGCTGAATTTCAGCAAATGCCTGTCCTACGAACTGGCGCCCGACAACATCCGGGTCAACGTGCTCGGCGTCGACCGCGCGCTGACCTCGCAGACCGAAAAATCGCGGACCCGCTGGGCCGCCGACATGACCATGGAGCAATTCGAGCAATGGCGCTGCGTCGGCGTGCCGATCCGGCGCATGGGCACGGCCGCGGAAATGGCCGAAGCCATCTTCTTCCTGGCGACGCCGCGCTCCTCCTACATCACCGGCCAGTGCCTCGCCATCGACGGCGGCGCGATACGCTCGCTTTGACGGCGTCGCCGTTCAACCGGCAGCCAGCGTCTGCCGCAGGAAATTCAGCAGATTGATGACCGCGTAGTTGCGCAGACGGTTGCGGTCGCCGGGCAGGTCGACGATCGCCGCGTGGTGGTCGTCGCCGATCGCCAGGTTGAGGAAAACCGTACCGGTTGAATGGCCTTCCTCGCGGAAAGGCCGGATCGCGGCGATGCCGATATCGGCGCCGAATTCGTCGCGCGCCCGGCGGGCGGCGGCGGCGGCGCGCACGTCGCCGGTCCCCTCGCCGTCGCCATGCTGGCCCGGCAGGATCGTCGCACCGCGAAACACCGTCATGTCGCGGTCGATATCGGTCAGCCGCGCGGTCAGCACCCCGCCGGTCAGCGCCTCGGCCACCGCCAGCGTCATGCCGCGCGCGCGCAACTGGTCGACCACGACCATTTCCATCGATTGCTCGTCGATCCCGAAAATCACATCGTCCAGCAGTTTCCGGATCAGGGCTTCCTCGTCGGCCAGAATCCTGTTTGCCGTCGGCGCATCCGCCGCCTTGGCGGTTATGCGGACCTTGATGCCCTCGATTCCGCTGGCCAGAAAGGCCAGCGTCGGATTGCCGAACGCGTCCAGTTGCTCGATGCGGTCCGCGAGGATTTCCGCAAGGCCGGATTCGCTGTGCCCCCAGGTGCGCAGCACGCGGCTGCGGATCGCCGCGGTCTGGCCAGAGCGCCGCCGCAGATCAGGCAGCACCGTCCCTTCCAGCATCATGCGCATTTCGTACGGCACGCCCGGGACCGCGTACACCACCTTATCGCCGACCGGGCAGACGAGACCCGGCGCCGTCCCCGGCATTTCCGGGATCGGCGTGGCGCCGATCGGGATGTCGGCCTGGCGGCGGTTGTTGTCGGTCATCACCCGCCCGCGGGATTCGAACATGTCGCGGATCGTCTCGACGATTTCCTCGTCGCGCACCAGCTCCACGCCCATGACATGGGCGATCACCTCGCGCGTGATGTCGTCCTGGGTCGGCCCCAGCCCGCCGCAACAGATCACCGCGTCGGCGCGATCGAGGCCAAGACGGATCGCCGCCTCCATACGCTCGAAATTGTCGCCGACCTTGACCTGGAAGTGCGAGTCTATGCCGGCAAGCGCCAATTGCTCGCCGATCCAGGACGAATTGGTATCGACAATTTGGCCCAGTAACAGTTCCGTTCCGATGGCAACGACTTCGCAACGCACGCGGCAACCCTCCCTCAATGAACGTTCGTTATCCCGTGCGCTCGCCGCCGTGTCCAGAGGGGACCGAATGCCGTTTGCAGCCCATCAACCCGCTGCTAAGCTTAACCCGCACGCGCCCCGAAACTGGACGCTGACTCTTTTATGGAGACGAATATGGTGAAAAAATACGACCGCAGCGCTGAGGATATCGGCAACATCGTCGGACTGGAACACGTCAACATGCAAACGCCGGATCAGCGTCTTGCGACGTTGTTTTACATCACCGGCCTTGGCCTGACCCGCGATCCGTATCTCGTCACCGGTGTCGTCAATATGTGGGTCAATATCGGCCGCAGCCAGTTCCATCTGCCGGTCGGCGATCCGCAGGTGTTTCGCGGCCGCGTCGGCCTGGTGCTGCCGGATCTCGGCGATCTTGCCAAAAGCCTCGGCGCGGTGCGCGCCGAGTTGGACGGCACGCGCTTCGACGTTACCGAGGCGAACGATCATCTGGACGTCACCTGCCCTTGGGGAAACCGCATCCGCTGCCACGCCCCCGACCCGCGATTCGGGCCGGTCTTGCTCGGCATGCCCTATGTGCAGCTCGACGTGCCGTCGGGCAGCGCCGACGGTATCGCGCGCTTCTATCGCGAAATTTTCGATGGTGTCGCCACGGTTGAGGAAGTCGACGGCGCGCCGGCGGCCCGCGTTAGCGTGGGCTATCGGCAAGACCTGATCTATCGTGAGACCAAGGACAAACTGCCGGATTACGACCGTCATCATCTGCAGGTATACGTAACCGGGTTTTCGGCGCCCTATGACCGCCTCAACGAGCGCGGCCTGATCACCCAGGAAAGCAACCAGCACCAGTACCGCTTCGAGGATATCGTCGATCCGTCGAGCGGCGACGTGTTGTATACGCTGGAACACGAAGTGCGCTCGATGAGCCACCCGCTGTTCGGCCGGCCGATGATCAACCGCAATCCCGCGCAGACCAACAACGAATTCGCGCCCGGCTATGACGACCGGCCGTGGGCGATGCCGTATGTGGAGTGAGGCTTAACCACCGGGTGCGGTGGCGTCCGGCGACTTTGCGCCCTGCCGGCGGTCGAGCCAGAACGACCAGACAACCGAGCAAACCGACAGGACGAGAAAGAGCAGGCTGATTGGCGCGGTGAAGAACACCTCGATATGGCCATGCGATTCCGTCAGCGCGATCCGCAGATGTTCTTCCAATTGCGGCCCGAGCACGAGGGCCAACAGTAACGGCACCACCGGCATGTCCAACCAGCGCATCGCGAGACCAACCAGGCCGAAGAAAAACATCGCGTAGACGTCGAAAAAGGAATTCCGCAGCGCATAGCTGCCGATCACGCACAGGATCGCAATCGTCGGCATCAACAGGATCTTCGGTGTGGCGAGCAGCTTCACGAGAAACCGAATGCCGGCCAGGGCAATCACCAGATTAAAGATGTTGGCCCAGAAATATGAAAAAATAACGCCATAGGCAGCCAATATGAAATCCCTGGCTCCAGGAGCGACTGTTATATCCATTTC
>CAYYBI010000270.1:0-8432 GCA_964469835.1 uncultured Rhodospirillaceae bacterium | reverse complement strand
CTCTTCGACTTCCTCTGCCCGGGCCACCAATTCCGCCGCATGAATAACGGCCATTTCCTCTTGCTTTTGCGCGAGTTCGACGGCGTGCAGTTTTTGGAGTTCCTCCAGCTGTTCTTTTATCTTTCCCGGCGTACTTTCCTGCGACTGGGCAACCGCTTCGGCCGCCGCCAATTCATCCCGCAAGGTTCGAATCTCAACCTGATACTTGGCCTCCGCCTGCGCTTGGGCCTGTTCTGCGATTTCCTCGGCGCGTTCTGCCCTGACCAGGGTTTCCGCCAATGCCTTCTTGATTTCCTCGGCGGTGGCCTCGGCGGCGGTGACCCGTGCTTCCGCGCCGGCCGCCTGCTCCTTCATCGCCATCATCTGTTGCTCATAAGCCGCCTGTTGCGCGGCTGTCGAGCTTTCCGCACTGGCTTGCAGCGCCGCCTCCCGTTCGGCCGCCTGTTTTTCCCACTCGGCTCTGGCAGCGACGAGTTGAGCGTCATCCCCGGCCGCCGAACCGGCCGCGGGCGCCACGGCACCGGCCTTTTCCCGCGCTTCGCGGATGGCCTTGTCCAGCTGGTCGGAAACATCCGAAGCGAAAGCGCCGGCGGGCGCTGCGGCCGCCGCGGGCTCTTGTGTCGGGACGGGCACGCTATCGGCCGGCTTGATTTCGTAGTCGGTCAAGCTGACGGTGGAAGCGAAATCATCCTCATATCCGATAAGGCGAACTTGCACGGAATGCGGTGCGAAATCGGCGGCCGGCGGCAGATAGAGTAGATCGTCCAAATCATCGAGACTGAGCGACCAACCGCTATCGCCGGTGATCTGCCCATTCGACAGGCGGGCACCGCTCATCAGGCCTTCGACCTTTAGCGAAAAACGTTCAAAATTGTGCTTTTTTGGCAATTCCGGCACAATTTTCAGTGGAATGCCCACGGGTTTGTCCGCGCTCATCACTTACCTCCCCTTCGCCGAATTCGCGTCCACCGGTCCGGCGAGACCGCGAAACGGGCCCGTGCGGTGAGGTTCGACTCCCTTTTGCCGTGCGACATAAATCGACTCTTGTTTTGCCTTCTATAACCGCAAGATGCCTGCGCAATCGCCCAGCCAACCATGCCAATGCATCCCCGAGTTCGGCGTCGACCGAAACCGTTGACCATCACCCGCATTGCGCAATTGAGCAGAGCGCGCATCCTGCAACGCCATCATGTCCACAAGTGGTTAACGAATGGTTCAAGGAGCGCGGGAAAGCTGAATTTATGTCAAAATTTTCAATGGACGCGCGCTGCTGGCTCAACGCGCCAGGGAAATGCCGCACGCGCATTGGTCCCCGCCTCGCCGGCGGTCGCTCGTCTGCCGCCGACCCGTCCGCTCACCGCGGATTCGGGGGTTGGCACCGTGAAATCCGCGCTAAAACAAACAATAACCGGTGTCAGGCGCGTCCTTGCAAAGCGGACCATACCCGCTCCGGCGTCGCCGGCATGTCGAGGTGTGTAATCCCGGTTTTGTGCGCCAAGGCGTCAACCACCGCATTCATGACCGCGGGCAACGCTCCGCTGGTACCCGCCTCTCCGCACCCCTTGGCGCCAAGCGGGTTGGTGGTGGCGGGAACCGGGTGCGAATCGAATTCGAACGCCGGCACATCCTCCGCACGCGGCAGGGCATAATCCATGTACGATCCGGCGATTAGCTGCCCCTCCCCGTCATAGGTCGCATTTTCCATCAAGGCCTGTCCCAGACCCTGAACCACGCCGCCATGAACCTGCCCCTCAACCAACATGGGATTGATGAGGGTGCCGAAATCGTCGACCACGGAATACCGGGCAACCGTCACCACGCCGGTTTCCGGCTCGATCTCGATCTCGGCGATGTGGCAGCCATTCGGAAAGGCCGATGGCGGCGTCGCTTCCTTGATCTTGGTGCCGAGGTCGGCCGGCAGCGATTCGGGAAGACTGCCTGCGTGGCCCAAACGGCGGACTTCTTTCGCCAGATCCAAAATGCCGATGCTGCGATCGGTTCCGGCCACGCGAAATTCGCCAGGTTCGAAGACGATGTCTTCCTCCGCCGTCTCCAGCACATGTGCGGCCAGCTTGCGGCCATTTTCGATCACGATATCGGCGGCGTGGAACAGCGCGGTCCCCGCGCTGATCACCGTGCGCGACCCGCCAGTCCCCGCCCCGGCGATAAGTTCGTCGCTGTCGCCCTGGATCAAGCGGAACCGGTCATAGGCTATTCCAAGCTTGGCGGTAAGAATTTGCGCAAACGTCCCCTGATGGCCCTGGCCGTAATTCAACGATCCAGAAATCATCGTCACGCTGCCATCTTCCTCAAACCGGATACCGCCCATTTCGTTGGCGGGCGGGCCGGTAACTTCGAGATAGCAGGAAATGCCGAGTCCTCGCAGCTTACCCTCGGCTTCCGAATCCCGCCGCCGCGCCTCGAATCCGTCCCAATCCGCATGGGCAAGGCCGGCATCGAGGACCGCCGGGAAATCGCCGCTGTCATAGGTCAGTTCCGAAACCGCTTCGTAAGGAATCTCCTCGGGCGTGATCATATTACGACGGCGCAGTTCGATCCGGTCGATGCCCATTTCACGGGCGGCCGTATCCATCATCCGCTCCATGTAGTAGACACCTTCCGGGCGGCCGGCGCCACGATAGGCACCGATCGGCGTGGTATTGGTAAAAATCGCCCGGGTGCGCGCATGGAACACCGGCAAACGATAGAGGCCGGGGAAATTGCGCGGAACGTTGCGGGTGTGCATCGACGGGCCGACCGCCGTGAGGTACGCCCCCACATTGCAATGCACCAGCACCCGCCCTGCCAATATCCTGCCGCCGTCGTCGAATGCCAACGACGTCTCGGCATAACTGTCGCGACCATGCTGATCGGACAGAAAGCTGTCGCTCCGCTCATCGCACCATTTGACCGGCCGGCCCACGGCTTTCGCCGCAACCAGCGCCACGACGTATTCGGGATAAGGCGCCGATTTCATGCCAAATGAGCCGCCGACGTCATAGGTGCGCACATGAAGGCTCTCCCGCGGGACGCGCATGATTTCCTTGGCCAGTACGTTGGTGAATCCGAAGAGGCCCTGGCTGGGACAATGCAGCGTGTAGCGCCCGCCTTTGGAATCGAATTCAGCGACGGCCGCGCGCGGCTCCATCGCCGACACGTGCACGCGATTGCTGCGCAGCGTCATCATGGTCACATGGTGTGCGCCCGCAAAGATTTCATCGACTTCCGCCTCTTCGCCGAATTCCCAATCGAGCGCCTGATTGCCGGGAGCTTCCGGGTGCAGCAGCGGCGCGCCATCTTGCGCCGCCAGCTTGCAATCGGTAACCGCGGGGAGGGTCTCGATTCGTAGATCGACAAGTTCCGCCGCATCGCGCGCCTGCGCGAGGCTTTCGGCAACGACAAAGGCAACCGCCTCGCCGCGAAAACGCACATGCCCGGTCGCGAGCACCGGCCGCGGCGGTTTGATCAGCGGCGTCCCATCGCGATTCTTCACCGGCAGCAGACACGGCATGGTGCCGATGCCGGCGGCATCAAGATCCTCGGCCGTCAAAACTGCCAGCACACCGTCTGCCGCCCGGGCTGCGGCAACGTCGAGAACCGTGATCCGCCCATGGGCGAACGGGGACCGCAAGACATAGCCAAAGGCCTGACCCGGCAAATTCAAGTCGTCGGAATAACACCCCTCACCCCGCAACAAGCGCGGGTCCTCCAAACGCGAGACCGATTGGCCGATGGCATGCTTTTCGAACGGAGTTTCCGAGGCTTCAGACACGTTGGCGTACCCTCTATTTCATGGAAATTCGGCAAAATTTTTGCGCCGGCGACCCGATTTGGCTTGGACTCAACGGCCGGGATTGTTGCCGCTAGTGCACAATTTGTCACGGCGATTCATACTTGCAGAAACGCGTCCGATCAATGAAGCACCATGGCGTACGGATCTTGTGCCGGCTTGGGCGGCGTTCGACGACCGGCCGTCGGTTCGTCGACGTGAAAGTACACCGACGTCGACAATCAAGTTTTTTTGACTCCCTCACCACGGTGATTCACCATAGAATATCCGCGGGGCAGGACTCATGTATCTCACTTCATGTTTTAAAGGGGAGACATATCATGGCACTGCAAATCGGCGATACGGCGCCCGATTTCGAAATCGATACGACAGAAGGCCCGATTAAATTCCACGAATGGGTTGGTGATTCCTGGGCGGTGCTTTTCTCGCATCCAAAAGATTTCACGCCTGTCTGCACCACCGAGCTCGGCTATATGGCGAGCCTGAAGCCGGAGTTCGAAAAGCGCGGCTGCAAGATATTGGGGCTAAGCATTGACCCGGTGGACGATCACATGCGCTGGGTGAAGGACATTGAAACAGCGACCGGCCACGCGCCGAACTATCCCTTGATCGGTGACAGCGAGCTGAAGGTCGCCAAGGCCTATGGCATGCTGCCCGCCGGTGCCGGTGATTCGTCCAACGGGCGGACAGCGGGCGACAACCAGACGGTGCGCAATGTCTTTGTCGTCGGACCGGACAAGAAGATAAAACTGATTCTCGTATATCCGATGGCGACCGGCCGGAACTTCGACGAAATCCTGAGGGTCATCGATTCGCTGCAGCTCACGGCAAACCACCAGGTGGCAACACCGGTGAATTGGAAACAAGGCGAAGACGTCATCATCGTCCCGACGGTGTCAGACGAAGATGCCAAAAAGAAATTCCCGGACGGCTGGCGGGCACTCACACCCTATATGCGGTTCGTTCCCCAACCCAAGGCGTGACCGAACGGCGCGGCATGGACGTGGGGATTGTGTCCCGCGCCCATGCCGATTGCCGCTAGGATGCGCTGCCGGTGATTTCGTTCAGCGTCTCGCGATAACTCGGAGCATCCGCGCCGCTCAGATGGACGGCCTTGCGCGCCGCATCGACCGCTTCATCGCGCCGACCAAGCTTGGCGAGAACATAGGCCAGGTTGTTCCAGGCCGACGCCTTTGCAGGAAACTTCTTTGTCGCGTCGCGGAATGCCACTGCCGCACCCGAATAATCATTGGCCGCAAAGCGGGCGTTGCCGAGCCCCATATAAGCGACGAAACTTTCCGGCCAGCGCTGAGCAATGGCGCCGAACGCGGCCGCCGCCTCACGGTGTTTGTTGGCGCGCGCCAGCCCGGCCGATGCGTCGATCAACGGTTGTTCGCCTACCGTAGCAGGCAAACGTTCGGGCGGCAGAACCACCAGGGCCCAAAAATCGCCGCGGCGCCACGTACGCTCGAATGCGGGTAGATCGATCGTATGGCGTTTCTCGGTCCCTGAATGCAGCAAGAGCGTGCCCGCCTTCAAGTCATAGCCAAACGCAACCGCATAATGCCACTGCGGGTACCAATCCAACGCCAGATTCTGGAACACCAACACGGGATTGCCCGCGGCGATTTCCGCCATCAGCGACGGCAATGTGCGAACGGTTACCGCAAGCCGACCATTTCGCCGTGCCGCGGCGAGAATATCGGTGCGCAACGACCCTTCGCGCCCTGGCGTGTAAACCTGCGCGGCCATATCGGTCTGCGTCACCGGAAGTCCGGACCAGGAAAGCACCATGGCCAACGCGGCGGGGCCGCAATAGTACTTCTGCTGCGGGAAAAAGGGCACATTCGGGATTTCCACCTTGGCCGGCAGATTTTCCCGATTCGCCAGGGCAAGATCGGTCTGCGGCGTGGCGCACCCCGCCAACACCGAACAGAGAACTAAAAAAAAGAGGACGACCGCACCAGCCCGCAGGTGCTTCACGATAAATCGAGCCCTATTTCCCGACGCACCTCGTAAAGGGATAAACCTTGGTCCAGCAAAAAAGATCCGTAACCAGCAAAACCACCAAAATAGCCAATACAGTACCAAGGACTATGCCAAGCGCATTGCCACCGGCCGGCAGTTCATCCAGTTTTCCTGCAATCTTGGAGATTTCCGCGTCGGAAAGCACTTCCGCACGGGACAATGCTTCTTTCGGATCGACGCCAAGGGATCGCATCTGTTCGTGCACATCGTCACGTTTCAGGAATTGTATGACCCTCTCGCGGTTTTGTTTCCGCTCGGCCTGCGCCGGCGAGGCATTCTGCTCAATGACGCGTTCGGTGGATACCATGCCCGCCTGGACCGTATTCACAGGCAGCGAGAAAATCAGCATCAGCGCCGCCGCCGGCCACGCGATAAGGCGTCGATAGATTCGAAAACCTTTCATTATTCCTCCGATGTCAAAGGTTCAACGACCATCCACCCAAGCGCAACCTAACGACAGCTTGAGTATTTCGCAAGGTTATATGACCATTCTTATTGACGCTATAAAATAGCCAAAGAATTGACGTAATATTACCGCTGCACGAAGTCTTCGGATTAATTGTCACGAGGTAGTTTTTAACACACCTCAACCATCGAAGGGTACCGCAATGCTCAGCCTGAATTTTGCCGGCTCGCCGTTCCGCGCACCTCCATGGAGGATATTTTGGCGGTCCACCGTTTATCTCTTGTCGGATAAATGAAACCGTATGGACGGTATGTGCCGCCCCCGTATCGCTGATCTGGCGCATACCAAACTTGTACGGTCGACCAGTCGTTACCAGGGGAGGTATCGCGCACGCGAATGTCTTTGTGAATTCGGCCCTGGTTGAGCCAGTTGGCGTGGTCCACGACGACCGTCCGGTCATTGAGAACGCGTTTGACGAATGCGAGATGGCCCCGGCTTCGTCCTTTTCTTTTCAGTACGAGGACCGATCCAACCGCCGGCTGCCTCCCTCTGTAATAGCGCCCCTTCGCGGCCCGCCACCAGGTCCAGGCATCGCCGCGAATTTGAATATTGGATTGTTGGCGGGCGTACGGCACGCATTGCAGGAATTGGGAGGAATTTATAATCCGAGGCCGCAAATGAACCTCTTGCGCCCTGTATCCATACGGTAACGACGGGACATATGGTTGTCGCGGCGGCGGCAGGCGCATCGCGGCGGGCGGGGACGTCTCGGTTGCGGACGGCCTGGTTTCAGCATTCGGTGTCTGGCTGCATCCGGCGGCCAGCATCACGAATGCCCCGCAAAGCGCGGCCTTGACCGCGCCAGGCACACCTCCAGAAACCGACAAAACCCAACGGCACGCCATCTTCGCCCCGCTCCCCAATTTCAACGTCCCGGGAAGTGTCGTGCGACGCGGGTTAATAAGTTGTTAAGAAATGAGGGCTTTTCACAGCCCTTTCGCTCCATTTCGAAACCCTGCATAAATCATTGAAATATTTCATTTAATACCATTATTAGGTTTACATTCCCATTCAACTTATTACAATCAATTTCATCAAATCCTTTAGCCCAGCTTTAACTCGGAAGTGCCATGCCCAGCCGCAAATTGACAGATCGCTTCGTCCGAACCGTCGAACCAGACCAGCAAAAACGGATCCAGTATCAAGACACCGTCCAGGAGGGTCTGGTCCTCCAGATCGAGCCGCTGAACGACGAACAGCGGGCCGCGGGCCGAGGTCCCCGTCGTACTTACAAGCTCTACTACAGTCGATTTGGGCGGCCGCGCTGGTTCACACTGGGTTCGGCCGGCGTACTCGATCTGGCGCAGTCACGGGCTGAAGCCCGTCGGTTGTTGGCGCAAATGGCGCTCGACGAGAGGCTCGACGTACATGCCGACCGCCGACAGCGCCGGCGGGCCGAGACTTTCGCCGAGCTGGCAGAACGTTATGTGGAAGAGTACGCAAAGCGGCGCAACAAGTCGTGGCGACAGGCCGATGGCCTGGTGCGGCGCTACCTGTTGCCCCCCTGGGGCAGCCGCGCGGCCTCCGACATTCGGCGCGCGGACGCTCGCGCCGTATTTCGCGGGATAACCGACGGCGACGCGCCGATCCTAGCCAACCAGGTTTTAGCGGCCGCCGGTGCCGTTTTCTCCTGGGCGATCCGCGAGGAGATCGTTGAGCTGCCAGCGAACCCCTGTCGCGGAATCGAGCGGAACCCGACTACTCGCCGCAGCCGCAAGCTGGAGGACTCCGAGCTGCGGTCGATCTGGCCGGCCTTCGACGAGCGTGGCCCCGTCAAGGCGACGGCGCTGCGGGTCCTGCTGCTGACGGGCCAAAGACCCGGCGAGGTATTGCGGATGCGGTGGGATCAGATCGTCGAAGGCTGGTGGTTGCTGCCGGGCCAGCCAAACATGGCGAAACACTGGCCGGGCACCAAAAACGGCGAAGAGCATCGCGTTTGGCTGTCTGATCCGGTATTGCAACTGTTGTCCCGCCTCGATCAGTCCGCCGAGCTGGTTTTCGCCAATCCGAGGAAACGGCCCTTCGGCGGCCTCGCGGACGACATGCGCCGGCTCAGCGACGGGTTGGGCCTCGAACCGCGGGTCACGGCCCACGACCTGCGCCGAACGCACGGCTCGACCGTCACCCGCCTAGGATTTGGCCGGGACG
>CAYYBI010000269.1:0-6630 GCA_964469835.1 uncultured Rhodospirillaceae bacterium | reverse complement strand
CAGCGTCTGCCCGACCGGCGCCGCGAGTTACGCCATGCCGTCCGCCGACGCGCTGCTCGGACGGCTGCGGACGGTAATGACTACCTATCACAAGGCCGGCGGAGAGGCAGCCGTGCTGCTGGTCCACGATACTCGGCATGGCGACGATTTGATTTCACTGACGGCGCGCTATGGCCGCGGCCTGCCGGCGCGGGTCATTCCTTTTGCGGTCAATGAGACAACGCAAGTGGGGTTCGATTTCCTGGCCTCGGCGATGGCCTACGGCGCGGCGCAGGTCGTGCTGTTGGCGCCGCCGCACCGGCGTGACGAACTGGATGGCCTGGCCGGTCAGGTCGGGCTTACCGAGGCGGTGATGAGCGGCCTTGGTTTCGATGGTGGCAGTGTGACGGTGTCGAGCGAGCATGATCCGGAAGCGCTGGAACGACAGCTTTACAGTCTGCCGACGCGGACGCCGGCGGCGCCCGGAAGCTATATCCCCATGGGCGGCAAGCGCAGCTTGATCCGCTTGGCGTTACAGCATCTGCATAAGGCGGCGCCGAGCCCCGTCGAGCAGATCGCCCTGCCGCCGCAATCGCCCTTCGGCAATGTCGAGGTTGATGTCGCGGGGTGCACGTTGTGCCTTGCCTGCGTCGGCGCGTGTCCGACCGGCGCCCTGCAGGACAATCCGGAACTGCCGCAGCTGCGCTTTCAGGAGGATGCGTGCGTTCAATGCGGGCTTTGCCGTGTGACCTGTCCGGAGAAGGTCATCAACCTGAAACCCCGGCTGAATTTTACCGAGGACGCGAAGCGTGCGCTGGTTCTGAAAGAGGAGGAGCCGTTCCATTGTGTCCGCTGCGGCAAGCCTTTCGGCACGAAATCGTCGGTCGAGCGCATCGTGGCGCAGCTCGGTGAGCGGCACTCGATGTTCAAGGAGAACGCGGCGGTCGATCGGATCCGCATGTGCGAGGATTGCCGCGTCGTCGACCAGTTCGAGAACAAGGACAATCCATTCGCCGCGGCGGACCGGGCACCGGTGCGCACTACCGACGACTATCTCCGTGAGCGTGAGGAAATCGAGGCCGCCCGCAAACGGTTTCGCGAGCAGAGCAGCGACGGCGAGGACGGCTAGCGGCGGTCACCCAAGACGCCAATTGCGGTATTTCAATACCGCTTTGGACTTTTGCCAGAGTTAGTCCTTATACGTCTTGGGGAATGTAATCTCCGGTTACGAGCAAATTTAATAATAATCTATCTATATTTAATTTCTATATTTCAATATGTTGTCGTTATATTTTTAAGAAATAAAGATGCTAGTACTTTAGTAGGAATAGTATTGTCCGGGTGTTTTGGTATTAATTCTTTCTAATAGTGATTTCAATCACACCATAATAAGAAACCAGCCGACTTTTACTCGATAATAATAATTTCAAGCGGAGGCTGAGGTAACCATCGTGAGCACGAAAATGGTAACGCAAAAATCTCCGATTTGTTTGGTTGGTGGTGAAACGCCGGTCCGGCGAGAAATCGCGGCGGGTTTGACCAAGGAATATTTCGCGCTTGCTGGCAGCTTCGACCAGTGGACCGCGTCGATGGGCGCCGACAGCGTCATTCTGGAGCCGAGCGTGGTACTCGTCCTGGCGCTTGAGGCAGAAGCCCGGCCGGACGCGGATATTGTCATGCTCCGGCGCTTCTTTCCCGATGCGCATCTGGTGGTGCTCGGGCCGTCGTCGGTATCCGGTCGCATGGAAGCGTGCCGCAGCGCCGGTGCAAGCGGATTTTTGCAGTGGCCAATCGATGTTGAATGCCTCTGCCAGCTTTTGCGTGTGATCATGGCGGGTGAGGAAATATTCGTGTCTAAACCGACGGTTGGTGGGCCAACGACCGAAATTATCGAACGGCGACGGAGTCCGCGCCGCAAGGTGCTGAAAAATGGCCGGATCATTCCCGACAATGGGCAAAGTCCGGTGGATTGTACCATCCTGGATGTTTCCCGGATGGGCGCCCGGTTGCGCGTCAACCCATCGAACCGGATGCCGAGCAAGTTCACGCTGATGCTCAGCGATTTTACCAAGCACTCCTGCGAAATCGTTCGACAAGACGGCACGACGGTTGCCGTAAGCTTCCTGGACGCTGTTGAGTCATACGATTCCGCATTGGTGGCTGAATCTGCCGGTGCTGCAGCGAAATCGGTCATACGCCAGCGAGTGGGCTGACGGCGGAGGTTCCCGCCGCACCGCCTTTCCGGCTATTTAGTTCCGGGTGCCCGCGTGCCCGGCACCGATCCCACAGCCCGGTCCGATTCGGCACGGCAGCGGGCCTCCGCGCGGTTTCGAAATAATCGGGCTTGCGCCGCGGTTACCAATCCATCAGCGACCATCTTGTCAATTTTGAGCGTGCTATCGGCGAAGCAGTGAAAGAACGCATCGTCCTTCTCAGATGCTTGTTCTACGGCTGGGGGTAACAGGGTGTCGCGGTAGATATAGGCCAGCGCCGCGGCACATACGATGAAAACCGCAAGCCCGATGAGCCGCCCCGCGACGCCATCGAGGATTGGTCTTTTGCTGTTCGCGTTCATTCGATTATCCCTCAATCCGCTTCTTGCGCCGGGAACGCGCGTGAATTTCGAAATAGTCTCTATTATGCTGGACAATTGCCGACAGTCGAATAAGTAATAGGTCAGGCGACAAGAACAAGATACTGATCATGGGGTGACACAAAACATGACGCCGCCGCTTATCGATCCTTTCGGACGGGAAATCAACTATTTGCGCGTGTCGGTGACCGACCGCTGCGATTTCCGTTGTGTCTATTGCATGGCGGAAGCGATGACCTTTCTGCCAAAGGCCGAGATACTGACCCTGGAAGAGTTGGACCGGGTGTGCAGTGCTTTCGTGCATCGCGGCGTCCGGAAGTTGCGGCTGACCGGTGGTGAGCCGCTGGTCCGGCGTAACATCATGTCCCTGTTCCGCAGCCTGTCACGCCATCTCGACGCCGGTGACCTCGACGAGCTGACCGTAACCACGAACGGCAGCCAACTCACGAAGTATGCGGAGGAGCTGTACGGCTACGGAGTGCGCCGGATCAATGTATCCCTGGATTCTCTGGTGCCGGAAAAATTCGCCTCGATCACCCGGTGGGGCAAGCTCGACAAGGTGATGGCCGGCATGGACGCCGCGAAGGCCGCCGGCCTCGCCGTCAAGATCAACTGCGTCGCCCTCAAGGGCGTCAATGACGACGAAGTGCACGATTTCGTCAGCTGGTGTGGTACGAACGGCTTTGACCTGACCTTCATCGAGGTCATGCCGATGGGTGATATCGGCGGCGAGACCCGGGTTGATCAGTACTGGCCGTTGTCGATGGTGCGCGCCGAACTCAACCGGCGCTGGACCCTGGAAGATACCGACCATAACAGCGGCGGCCCGGCGCGCTATACCGAGTGCCATGAGACCGGCCAGCGCATCGGTTTCATTACGCCGATGACCCATAATTTCTGCGAATCCTGCAACCGGGTGCGCCTCACCTGCACCGGCACGCTCTATATGTGCCTGGGCCAGGAGGATGCGGCCGATCTGCGGACGCCGCTGCGTTCGAGCGAGTCCAACGGCCCGCTCATGGAGGCGCTCGACGAGGCGATCGGCCGGAAGCCGAAGGGCCATGATTTCATCATCGACCGCCGCCGCCGTCAGCCCGCGGTCGGCCGGCATATGAGCGTGACCGGCGGGTAAAGATATCTTCGAATTGTCGAGCGTCTGCTGTTTTGGCCTGAAGGGTGAAGGATCGAAGGGTGCCGTCGATTGAAGCGTTTTGGGCTGAGTTCAAGCGTTGCGGCGTCGCGCTGGCGCAGATTTCCTCCGCTGACCATCCCGTATATGACACGTTGCTTGAACAGTTGCAGAAAATCGATCCAGGATTGTTTTTTGAATTTGCTACCGCCCCCGGGGATTGTGAACTGATCGTAACGGCGGAAGGCTGCGAGGAACTTTTCCCTCTAGTTGAGACCATCGTCGAACAGGCCCCCGACGTGCCGGGCTGGACATTCTTTGCCTTGAAACCGAAGTTCGGCTTTCCGGAGACCGTTTCCTGGGAAGGTTTTTCGATCGACGTTTCGCAGGTCGTTTTCGAACCCCTCAGCCGCAATGGCACTGACGATCTTGGCTTGCGGGTCTTTATTCCAAATTTGATTAGCAGTGATATCGAGGACGCCCATTCGGCAATTTTAAGGGCGATTGACCACGGCCTTGGTGAAAAAGCATTTGCCGAGGAGGTTCAATTTATCGATGTGTGCCCGCTTCCAGCCAATAGTTCGCCAGACGACCAAATTTCCCTCGCGAAATTGGACGCCTATATCGCATGGCGAAAAGAAAATTCAGAAACTGATCAGTAGGCGGGCTTAACTCGCCGGTAGGGCGATTTATTTTAGTTCGACATCCCCGTCGATTTTGACCGATAGCCCAACCCCATCCACGGTCAGGGTGACCGTGGCCCTGAGCGGGGTTTCTTCGGAAATCTTGCCGGCGGCGAGGGCGTCGCGGACGGCGGTTTCAATTTCCCGCTGCGACGTGACGCCGACTTTCTTCAGAAATTTTCGGATGCTCATGTTGAAGACGTCTTCGTCCATGTCTTAACTCCTCTTTTTTCACATCAGGATTGTTCTGCAAGCGGCAGATTAAACAAAATATTCTGCGGTTTGATCCGCAGCGTGTTGTCCTGGGTTATGGCCATGCCGAGATAGACCGGCCGGCCCTGAAACGGCTGTTGCGTCACGCCCGCTTCGCTGAATTCCAGACGGAACAGGGAGACCAGCCGGGCCAGGCGCGGCTCATCGACTTCCGTTCCATTGTAGAGATCGTTGAGAATCGCATTGGCTTCGACATCCAGGCCGACATGCCAAACCCAGTGTTCGTCGCTGATCCGTTCGACAGGCTGGATCCGGACGCCGATGCCGAGCAGGTGACGCGTCCAATCTTCCAGGACCCGGCAAAAAGCGTCGAGGCCGGGCCGGGCAAAGCTGAAGTCGAGAACCGTGTCGAAACGATCGGCGCGATCCCAGTAAATCGCCGCGTTGTCCGGGGTCAGCACGTCGAGCTCGATGGTCCGGGTCGGCGTATTGTTCTGTTGAAGGAGCTGGCCAAGCGATCCGAAGCCGCCGGTCTGCGCATGCATTTCGACCGTGTCTTCGTCGGCCAGCATGACCGCACCGTCGCGGAGGCTGAGGCGCTGAGCGCGAAAGAACAGCTCGGCGGCCCGGGCGCGCATTGGGTCCTCGCACCGGTCCAGAATATTGCGCAGGATGACATGGGCAAGCTGATCGATGAAGAGGGCCGGAACCGCGGCCAGATTTTGTTCGAACAACGCGAGATATGCTTTTTCTATACTGTCGTGCGCCAGCAGGTGGTCGCGAAACTTGAGGACCACTTGATAGTTTTCCCGTGCGTCCGCGTCGGCGAGTTCGGCCAGGAAACTGTCGGGAACGCCGACCTTCGGGTTATCGAGCAGTTCCTCGTGCAAGGCGATTTCGGTGGCGCAGGAGTCGGCCACCGGCCTGATCTCGGGGCGTTGAAAATAGGCCCGCAGAAAATCGTCGGTTAGAACAAGCCAGCCGTTGGCGTTGCGCTCCAGCAGGTGAAATCCGGAAGTGAGCCAAAAGTCGGGCATGGTGGCGTCAGTCCTCGACTATTTGCCAGATAGGCGCATGCGACGGGGCCGCGGCGGGCCGCACGGTGCGGAAACGCTCGACGATTCCGGCCTCGGTGAGACTGCGTTCCACGCAGAGCAAGGTGTTGACGGGATGGTCGCAGAGTCCCGCCGCGAACTCGGCTTCTTCGCGCGCGCGCGGCAGCGCCGCGGCACGGTCCGGCGCGCCGTAACGGGTGACGAAGTGATCGGCGATGGCGACGACGACACCCTCGAATGCGGCGGGGCTGATTTCCGCCACGCAAACGAAGGTGGACCAGCCGAAACTGCCGGTGCCCAGGAATCCGTTGGCGAACGCTTGCTTGGTTTTGCCGGTCAGGGCGTCATCCGGCAGATCGGCGAAGGCGAAGGCTCCCGACACCGCCCATTCATCCGGCGTGGCGGCGTGGCTGAATACCTTCAGGTCGGAATTGTCCATTCGAATGGTTTTCGGGAACCGTATGATGTTGCTTTCACTCAAAGCGACCAGCCGGGCGACAGCAAGGCGTCGCCGAGGGTCGCGGATTTTTCGGTCGTACCTTCGGCATACTGGATGCCGCCGATAGCGTCGAGCTGCAACAAGATGCGGGATGACCAGGGCCCGCTGATTTCGAGATCGGTATTCTCGCCATATCCCGTCGCCCGGGAGAGCCAGGCGCCTCTCACTGAGGCGAAACCGTCCTCCTGCCATCGATTCATCCAGTAGAGAAAGTGCCGGCTAAAGCTCTCCAGCAGGTCGTGTGCACCGACATCTTCGCAGCCTTCCGCATGCAGGGCCGTGTGAAGTCCGCCATTTGGAAAGGTCTCGATCGACTGGCCGGTGACGGCGATTGAAAGCCCCAACACCATCCAGTCTGGCACCGCCGTGTCGTCAATTGTATTGGCGCTAACGATGCGAAGACGCCCGGCGGTGGCGCCGCTCACTAAAATTCGGTCGGGCCAGGCGAAACCCACCGGAATGGTGGGCGGGATCAACGC
>CAYYBI010000268.1:0-3177 GCA_964469835.1 uncultured Rhodospirillaceae bacterium | reverse complement strand
CCCCGGTCAACGAGCGGCGCTACACCAACGAGCAACTGGCCGGCGTATTCGACAAGACCGAGGCGCTGGCTCGTTGCATGGACGCCAACGGCTACGACACGCTGTGGTTCGCCGAGCATCACTTCCAGCATGAGGGGTATGAGGTCATCCCGAACATTCCCCTGCTGGCGGTGCATCTGTCGCATATCACCAAGACGCTCAAATTCGGCTGCGGCTTCAACATCACGCCGATGTGGCATCCGCTGCGGCTGGCCGAGGACTATGCGGTTGCCGACATCCTGACCAAGGGGCGCGTCACCTTCGGCGTCGGCCGGGGCTATCACACCCGCGAGGTGGAGACGCTCGGCGGGCCGCTGCTCGACAAGGAGGCGAACCGCGAGATCTTCGAGGAGCAGGTCGACATCCTGTTCAAGGCGTTCCACGAGGAATCCTTCTCGCACAAGGGCAAGTACTACACCTTGCCGCCCGAGGTGCGCTATCGCGGCTACGATCTGAAGGAAATCAGCCTGGTGCCGCGGCCAACGCGGCAGCCGGTGGAATGCTGGCAGCCGGTGGTCAGCGCGACCGACCGCGGGCTCGACTTCATGGTGAAGCACCGCATCAAGGGCATCATCGGCGGCGGCTCGGCGCTGCTGGCGGAAAGCTCGGTCAAGGCATTCCAGGCGGCGCATGACCGCGCGGGCATCAAGACGAAGTACGGCGAGAACCTGTGTTTCGGCATCTCGTTCCATATCGCGCCGACCCGCGAGCAGGCGATCCGCGAGGCGCGGCCGTTCTACGAGGAGCACGCCAAGATGTTCGGCCCGCTGGGTTTCCTCGGCAGGCTGGAGAAATGGCAGATCGACGCGCTCGGCAAGCGCGGCGGCATCGCCGAGGCGGGCATCCCGACGCTGGAAGACGCGTGCGAGAACGGCGCCTGGTATTGCGGCCCGCCGGACGGATTTGTAGAGTTTTTGCAAGAACTTAGTGAGAAGTTCCCCGGGCTGGAAGACGTCAACGTACAATCCAGCATGGGCACGCCGGAGAGCGTGATGGTCGAACAGCTCGAATGGTTCGCCAAGGACGTCATGCCGGCCGTGCGCGCGGGGTGAGATCTTGACGGCTCCTTCGTTTTCGCCGCCATCTCGTCACTCCCGCGAAAGCGGGAGTCCGGGGACCGGCACGGATTCCCGCCTACGCGGGAAGGACGCCCATTGGGTCGACGCGCAAGGTGTAACTGTAGGGCACATTTCATGAGCAACGTCATCTCGCTGCACCGGTCACCGGACGGACCGACCCCGGGCTTTCATATCGCGCCGCTGTCCGACGTCATGGCCGCCGAGGTGGTCGGACTCGACCTCTCGCAGCCCCTGGACGACGCAAGCCGGGATACGGTGCATCAGGCATTCCTCGACTATCAACTGCTGGTGTTCCGCGATCAGAAACTCAGCAAGGCGCAGCAGGTCGCGTTTACCGAGCAGTTCGGCACGCTGGAACGGCACACCAAGCGCAACAAGGGCGACGACGACATGCCGCTGGTTCATATCGTGTCGAACCTGGGCGCGGACGGGAAACCGAGCGGCACGGTGAACTCGACCCAGTGGCATTCCGACAAGTCGTTCCGGCCCGCGCCGTCGATGGCGACCATCCTGCACGCGGTGACGCTGCCGCCGGATGGCGGCGACACCTGCTTCGTCAACATGTATGCGGCCTATGAGGCCCTGCCGGACTCCGAAAAAGCGGCGCTCGAGGGCGTGCGCGTAATCCATAGCTGGGAGCTGTCGCGCGAGAATATCGGCCGGGTGATGTCCGAGGAAGAAATCCGCGACGCGCCGCCGATGAACCACCCGCTGGTGCGCGTTCATCCGGAAACCGGCCGGAAGGCGCTGTTCCTCGGCATGCACGCGTCGCATCTCGAAGGCATACCCATGGAAGAGGGGCGTGCGCGGATCGAGGAACTTGAGGCGCACGCAACCAGGCCCGAATTCACCTTTCGCCATCATTGGCGCGCGGGCGACATGTTGATGTGGGACAATCGCTGTCTGCTGCATCGTGCCGATCCGAATTTCGACGCGGCGCTGCATCCGCGCGTCCTCCACCGCACCTGCCTGCGGGGGACGCCGACGGATTAAGGGCGCCGCGCTTACTATTATTCGAGAAAACAGGAGACTCCATGGCAGAACCCAAATTGTTCTCGCCCCTTCAGATTCGCGATGTGCTGCTGAAGAACCGGGTGGTCGTCGCGCCGATGCACCAATACGCGGCCGAGCGCGGTTATCCGACCGACTGGCATTTGATGAACATCGGCCGGTTCGCCGCGGGCGGCGCCGGGCTGGTCTTCGTCGAATCGACCAAGGTCGACCGGCGCGGCTGCGGCACGGTCGGCGATCTGGGCCTGTGGGACGACGTCTTCATCCCGCATTTCCAACGGCTTGCCGACTTCATCCGGAAGCATGATTCCGTACCGGCGATCCAGATCGGCCATTCCGGGCGGAAGGCGCGCCGGTTCCGCCCCTGGGAGGGCGGCGCGCCGTTGCAGCCCTCGCCGGAGATCGACGATTGGGACGACTGGGAGCTGGTCGCGCCGAGCGCGCGGGCGGCCGCCGAGGGTGATCCGGTGCCGCGCGCGCTCAGCACGAACGAGGTGGGCGCGCTGGTCGGGAAATGGGGCGACGCCGCCCGCCGGGCCGACGCGGCGGGGTTCGATATCCTTGAGATCCACGGCGCGCACGGCTACCTGATCCATCAGTTCCTCTCGCCCAAGGCGAATGTGCGCGACGACCGGTATGGCGGCTCGGATCTAAACCGCATGCGCTTCGCGATCGAGGTGGTGGAGAGCGTGCGCGCCAACTGGCCCGAGTCCAAGCCTTTGTTCATGCGGTTCTCGGTTGAGGACGGCGCGGGCTGGGATGTCGAGGACAGCATCGCGCTGGCGAAGGAGATCAAGCCGAGGGGCGTCGACGTGATCGACTGCAGCTCCGGCGGCATGCTCGGCCGGCCGGTCGACGGCTATGGCAAGGTGGGCTACGGCTATCAGGTGCCTTACGCGGAGCGGCTGCGCAAGGAAGCCGACATCATGAGTATGGCGGTCGGGCTGATCGTGCACGCGGAACAGGCGGAGGCGATCCTCCAGGAAGGGCGCGCCGATCTGATCGCGCTCGCCCGCGAGATGCTCTACAACCCGAACTGGCCGATGGA
>CAYYBI010000267.1:0-3909 GCA_964469835.1 uncultured Rhodospirillaceae bacterium | reverse complement strand
TCAAGAAGCCGTACAAATACGTTGGAACCAGCCCGATTCGCCCAGATGGCGTTCCGAAAGTGACGGGGCTGGCCAAGTTCGGCAACGATTTCAGCTTGCCGGGCACGCTGTACGGCAAGATATTGCGCAGCCCGCACGCGCATGCGCGCATCAAGTCGATCGACACCTCGAAGGCGGAGGCGTTGTCCGGCGTGAAGGCGGTGATGACGTCGGCCGATCTGCCGGAACAGAATTTCGCCTATGTCGGCGCGGCGCGCGTTCAGATCAATCTGTGGCATACCTCGCGCAACGTCATGGCGCGCGAGAAGGCGCTCTATGAAGGTCACGCGGTTGCGGCCGTTGCGGCGATTAGCCCTGCGGTGGCGGCGCAGGCCTGCGACCTTATCGAAGTCGATTACGAAGTCCTGCCGCATGTCATCGATGTCGAAGCGGCGGCGGCGGAAGACGCGCCTCTCCTGTTCGAAGACATGATCACCCGCGATGTCGATCCGGTCCCGACGAAGCCGTCGAACATCGCCAAGGTCGTGGGCTTCGAGATTGGCGATATCGAAGAAGGTTTCGCGCAAGCCGACGAGATCGTCGAGAAGGAATACCGTACTGCCGCGGTGCATCAGGGCTATATCGAGCCGCACGCCACGCTGGCGCGCAGCGATGCGGACGGCCAGGTCGAGCTGTGGAGCGCGAGCCAGGGACATTTCCAGATCCGCAACTGGGTGTCGAAGATTTGCGGCATCCCGCTCGGCGATATCAAAGTCAATCCGGCCGAAATCGGCGGCGGCTTCGGCGGCAAGACGGTCGTCTATGTCGAGCCGGTCGCTGTCGTGCTGTCGCGCAAAACCGGCCTTCCGGTACGTGTCAAAATGACCCGCGATGAAGTTTTCAAGGCGAGTGGCCCGACGTCGGGCTCCTACATGAAAATCAAGATCGGCGCCAAGAAGGACGGCACGATCACAGCCGCGCAGGGCGAGTATTACTACCAGGCAGGCGCGTTCCCGGGTTCGCCTGTGATGAATGGCTGCCTGTGCTCCTATGCCATGTACAATATCCCCAACCAGAAGACGACTGGCTACGACGTGGTGTCGAACCGGCCGAAGGCGGCGGCATACCGCGCGCCGGGATCTCCGATCTCGAACTTCGCGGTGGAGAGCACGCTCGACATTCTGGCCAAGAAGATCGAAATGGAGCCGGCTGCGTTTCGATTGAAGAACGCGATCCATACAGGCGATCCGATGGTCGCCGGCAACAGCATGAGCCACGAAGGCTACAGTGAAACCGTCGAGGCGATCCTGAACCATCCAGGCTACAAGAAACCGCTGGGTCCGAACCAGGGCCGCGGCGTGGCGTCCGGCTATTGGTTCAACGGCGCCGGTGAATCAGGTGCGACAGTCTTCGTCAATGCGGACGGCACGGTGACCGCCGCGACGGGCAGCCCGGATATCGGCGGATCCCGCGCTTCGATGGCGATCATGGCGGCAGAAACCCTGGGCATTCCCTACGAACAAGTCCGCGCCACGGTGAACGACACCACCTCGGTGCCCTACACGCATGTAACGGGCGGCTCGCGCGTGACCTATGCCAGTGGCATGGCGGTCGTCAACGCCACCAATAAGGTGATCAACGAGTTGCGCGCCCGCGCCGCGAAGATTTGGGATGTCGATGTCGAAGGCATCGAATGGGAGGACGGTCATGCTAAGCCTTCGAGTTCCAATGTCGGCGATTTCGAGCCGCTGTCCCTGGCCGAGCTGGCGGCCAAGGCGAATGCCACCGGCGGTCCCATCGGCACCTCCGAGGCGCTCAGCGCCGGCGGTCAGGCGCCGGGCTTCTCTACGGCATTCTGTGATGTCGAGGTTGATCCCGATACGGGCAAGGTGACGATCCTGCGCTTCGTCCTTGCGCAAGACGCCGGTACGGCGATTCACAAAGGCTATGTCGAAGGCCAGATGCAGGGCGGTGTCGCCCAGGGCATCGGCTGGGCGCTGAACGAGGAGTACATCTACGACGATCAGGGGCGGCTCTCGAACGCCGGATTCCTCGATTATCGTATCCCGGTCGCCTCCGACTTGCCGAATATCGAAACCATCGTGGTCGAGGTTCCAAACCCGAACCATCCCTTCGGTGTGAAAGGTGTCGGCGAGGTCTGCATCTGCCCGACCATGGCGGCTGTCGCCAACGCGATCGCAGACGCGACGGGCCGGCGCATGGAAGAACTGCCCATGTCGCCGCCGAAGCTGCTCGATGCGCTCGATAATCGCGACGGGTCTGAGCTCTAAGGTATCGCCCTTAGCCGAACCGGCTGCGAATACGTTGAACGATGCTGGCGGTGCGCTTTTGTGCCGCCAGCATTGTTTTATCCAGCGTTGGGTAGCGACTGCGCAATCGGTCCATGACGCGCTGCGCGCGCGGCGATTCCATCGATAGCGGCATGCCGCCGATGGCGAGGAACAAGATTTCCGGCATTGTCACGTTAACTCCTGCGGTGAAATTCTATAAGGTTGGCGGATGCGCCAACTCTCATTCAAGGACATTGACACGTTAACTGCCTCGGGCGGCCGCAATGCGCCATACCATGGGTCAAACCGCAGCGCAGCTCTGCCGCCAGACGACAAACGTCTCGGCCCGAAACGTCTTGAAGATTCCGCGAGAAAGGAGATGGCGTTGGACGTAGAAGGCGTTCTGGACGGCGGTGTGGATCGACAGGAAGCGTTGGGCTGATCCAGGAGACTTAAACCGCTGCAGTTTTCGCTCTCGTCGACGAACCGATTGGTGCGAATTTTCCGCTCGATTGTTCGCCCGCAGTCCCTGATCATGGTAGGCGGAAAGCCGCTCTTGGCGGATGGCGACGGGATACGATTTGAGCTTGTCCGTGGTGATACGCTTCGGCGCAAAGCCCTGCTTCTTCAGCAGCTTTCGAAGTAATCTCCTCGCCGATCGCGCGCAGCGTCTTCGCTGGACCAGGAAGTCGAGTACTTCGCCCTCATCGTCGACCGCCCGCCATAGCCAGTATTTTCGATCACGGATCTTGACGACCATTTCGTCGAGATGCCAGCGATCACTGGGGCGCGGACGGCTGCGGCGAAGATTGCGGGCGATCAAACGCCCGAACTTCAGAAACCAGCGCCGTACCGTCTCGTTTGAGACGTCGATGCCACGCTCGGCCAGGAGTTCCTCAACATCGCGAAACGACAGTGTAAACCGGGCATAGAGCCAAACTGCGTGCTGTATGATTACAGGCGGAAAGCGATGTCGCTTGAAGCAAATCGGGGTCATTCAGCGACGGTAGCGACACCTGACCGATTCGACCAGACACTTAATGTGTCAATGCCGGTCAAAGGTCTGACAGTGCCTCCGGATGAGCTGCAGGGCAATCATCGCGCGCCAATCGCTTCGAACGGCCCGAATCAGCGAGCATTATTAACCGTAGAGGCCAGCCTAGTATGACAGCGGCGGGGATAAAACGAAACCGGAAGACCCGCCGCACGGGCGGGCTTTCCTGGCATCGGGATTTGGACCTCTCTATTCCTGGCCGCGCGCCGGATCATCGGGGTTCCCCTCGCCGCCGCAATCAGCAATCACACAAGGATCAATCCCGCCACTGCCGCCGCCACACCCGCTACCGTTGCCGGTAGCGGTGAAGTCCACGGTCGAATCGCCGGGATTGGTAACCATGTCCTGGCGCAGTTTCACGGCGACACTTGGATGGGATGAAGAAGAGCCGTCTCGCTCACCGCCTCTGGCAGGCTGCCCGAGCATTTCGGACGGGGTCACCGATTGACGCTCCCGGCATCCGCCGGCGCCGCAATAGGTGAAACCGCGGCATTGTCACGTTAAGCGCTCTGACTTCAATCAGCCTCTTCAGTGTAGCCTGTCGGGATGCGAACCATCTCCTTCACTCGCCATCGATTTCCACCT
>CAYYBI010000266.1:0-3524 GCA_964469835.1 uncultured Rhodospirillaceae bacterium | reverse complement strand
CTGGCCGAGGCGGGGTATCACGTCATCGCGCCGGATCAGCGAGGCTATGGCCGCACCGGCGGCTGGCAGCAGGGGTATGATGTGGATCTCCGGCCCTTCAACATGGTCAACCTGACGCGCGATATCGTCGCCTTGATGGGCGCCATGGAGGTGACGAAGGCGGCCGCGGTTGTCGGGCACGACTTCGGCGCGTCGGTGGCGGCCTATTGCGCCGTCATTCGGCCTGACCTGTTCGATAAGGTCGTATTGATGAGCGCACCCTTTCAAGGGCCGCCCGCTTTTCCGGTGCCTGGCGATGCCGCCTCGGGGGATATTCACGCGGCGCTGGCGGCGCTGGACCGACCGCGAAAGCATTATCAGAAGTACTATTCAACGCCACAGGCCGACCGGGATATGTCCGGGTGTCCGCAGGGCATATCGGATTTCCTGCGCGGATATTTCCATGCCAAGAGCGCCGATTGGCCGGGCAACGATCCACACCCCCTGGTCGCCTGGCGGGCGGAGGTAATTGCCGAAATGCCGACCTATTACATCATGAACGGCGATCAGAACATGGCGGAAACGGCGGTGGACTTCATGCCGGGCCCGACGGAAATTGCCGCGAATACCTGGCTGACCGATGCCGAGTTGGCGGTCTATGCCGGGGAGTTTTCACGTACCGGCCTGCAAGGGGGACTCAACTGGTACCGTTGCCGGTTCGAAAACGAGCTGCTCGACGAGCTGCGGCTTTTTGGCGGCAGGACCATCGACCTGCCGGCTTGTTTTATTGCCGGGGACAAGGACTGGGGCGCCTACCAAAGGCCGGGGGCGCTGGAGAGAATGCAACGGCACGCCTGTACGCGGATGGAGGATATTCACTTGGTCCCCGGCGCCGGCCACTGGGTCCAGCAGGAACAGCCTCGGGCGACAAGCCGCCTGTTATTGGATTTTCTCGCCGCTTAGGGGCGGTCCACTTGGGCTTCGGGCCGTCGCGCCGTCCAGTTCGACGAGCCCGCAATCCGGCGCTGCCATAATTTGTTCCGGCGGCAGGTATTCGGATGCGGCAAGCAGGCTCTGACACACATGTTTCGGTGTTTGGATGGGGTCGTCATGGCCGTTGTCGATGCACCCGAATCCGCTTGGTGATTGTCAGAAGCTTGGACGTGATATTTTCAAACGGATTTGGTGTCGTTCTGTTCATTCCTTCCAGCCGACCGCTTCACACCAAACGATCGCCATAAAAGCGTCCGGCCGGTCACCCCAGTCTTTGAGCGCCCGCGCGGCCTTGTCCATCTGTGCCTGATCCGCCCAACCCTGTTGAAGGGCCGTCTCGGT
Source organism: uncultured Rhodospirillaceae bacterium (assembly GCA_964469835.1). Lineage (GTDB taxonomy): Bacteria > Pseudomonadota > Alphaproteobacteria > UBA8366 > UBA8366 > JAOTYV01. The sequence goes on along the minus strand of CAYYBI010000266.1, from coordinate 2,210 downwards.
GATTCTCGGGCCGGTGATCTCGCCGGTCAGCGGCGACATGATTGTTGGCGTCAATTGGGGTGTTCCCCAGGTTTCGCTCGACGCGGTTCCGATTGTCTTGGCAAAGCCGGCCTCGCGCAGCAACGCCCGGAGGCGGCGCCCCATAAACGGGTCTCCACCGCAATGCTGTCTGAACTTGAGCCAGATATCGTAGGCCTTGGTAACCGCCGTATCTGCGGGCGCAATCAGGGTTGCGCCCAGATCTATGCACCGAATGGCCACGAGCCCACCTGGTTTCAGGACCCGGCGCATTTCCGTTAAGACCGCCAGCGGATCGTGCATGTGTTCCAGCATGGCATGACTGAAAACGGCATCGAACCGATCGTCTTGATAAGGAAGGTCGTGAACGTCGCCGCGTGCGAATTCGACATTGGCGAGGCCGAGCCTGGCGGCGTTCTCGCGGGCATGGTCAAGCTGGCTTTCTTCGAGGTCGATGTCGGTCACATTTCCCGGGGAGGCTGCCTGGGCCAGGCCCGCGGTGATCGTGCCGGGACCACAGCCACAGTCCAGCACGTCCATACCGGCACGAAGATAGGGCAGGAAAAACGCGCCGTGGATGTCCGCGGTTCGCCCCGCGATGATTTGCTCGGTGAGCGCCCCGTCATAGTCATGCATATACGCTTCCGGGTGCTTCGGGTGCTCCGTGTTGGATGTCATATATTTTCCCGTCGGGTTTCCGAGTGTGCCGAGTAGCATGGCCTCGAATTCAATCGCCCAATTCTATTGGGCCTAGTGCCCGGGTGAAAGGCGCGCGGGGCATCGAGCGCGCGGGTCGCTTCACCGTCTCGGCCGGCATGGCGAGCCGCCGACCGATTTTGCTATACTCACGCCAGTCACCGGATCGGCAGGGAGGGACACATCATGAAAGTCACGGGCAAGTGCCATTGCGGCGCTATTACCTATTCGGCGGAGATCAACCCGAAACACGTGGTTATCTGCCATTGCACCGATTGCCAGGCCTTCGCGGGCTCGGCCTATCGCAGCATCGCCCCGGCGCGGGCCGAGACCTTCACGCTCCACTCCGGGACGCCGAAGCACTACGTCAAAACCGCGGACAGCGGCACGACGCGGGTGCAGGCCTTCTGCCCGGATTGCGGCACCTCGCTCTATTCAACGGCGGACGAGGAAAACCCGCCCTTCATCGCCCTGCGTCCGGCGAGCCTCGATCAGCGGGACAACCTGCCGCCGCAGAAGCAGATCTGGACGGATTCGGCGCAGTCCTGGGCGCATGATCTGAGCGGAATCGAAGGTTTCCCGAAACAGGGGTGACGATGCCGGCCGCCGCGCTGCCGCCCAGATTGATGTGGCGCACGCTTGGCGGCATTGGTAGACAAAAGGGAGATAAGTTCCCTTGGCGTTGGGGCCGTCCCGGTTCGAGACCGGGAGCGGGCACCACTTGATGGGATTTGTCGAGATGCCGGCGGAATTCAGGCTTCCATATTCGCATAGCTGCCTACCTAGCTTGAACAGCTCTGTATAACGGTGCGGCAATTGGCTAAAATGGAACCGATAGTTAATAGAGACGGAATGCTACCTATATGAATCGAACGAATCCCCAACCCGCTCGCCTCGACGGCCCTATCGATGACCGGTCCGCGTGGCGGGGCGTCGATTTCGCGGATGACGAGTCCTGGATTTACCGCCTGTCACCGGCCGAAATAGACGATCTCGATGACGCGCTCGGCCGCGTGACGAAGGCCGGACTGCCGCCGCTGGAATTCACCCGCGAGGCCTTTCCGCTGCCGGTTTTCGGGGCGGGGCTGGCGGGCATCCTCGAGGAGTTGGAGAACGGCCGCGGCTTCGCGCTGCTGCGGGGCATTCCGGTCGAGCGCTATGACGAGCCGGCGCTGTATCGGCTCTACTGGGGCATCGCGGTGCATTTGGGCGACATGATCTCGCAGAACGCGAAGGGCGACCTGATCGGGCGGGTCGAGGATCAGGGCGTCGATATTTCTTCGGTGAACGCGCGCGGCTACACCACGAATGCCGAGTTGCATCCGCACAATGATTCATCCGACATCGTCGGGCTGTTGTGCGTGCGGCGCGCGAAGGAAGGCGGCGAAAGCATGATCGCCAGCGCCATGGCGATCTATAACGAAATTCTGGCATCGCATCCCGAATATCTCGACGCGCTCTACACCGGCTTCCACTACGATGTGCGCGGCGAGGGG
>CAYYBI010000265.1:0-11178 GCA_964469835.1 uncultured Rhodospirillaceae bacterium | reverse complement strand
CCTGCCGGCGCGGCGCTGCATGCCGGCCGGCGAGTTCATCTTCGGCCTCGGCGTTGCCGGCCCGGATCCGCTGGTCGCCGAATCCGACTTCGTGATCGAGGACGGCCATGTCCGCCCGCCGAGCGGCCCCGGCATGGGCATTACGATCGACGAAACGGCGCTGGAGACGCGGACGCTGCTGCGGGAGACCGTTGCATGAGCGCCGCACCGCAAGCGGCACCCGATTTACCCCCGGTAACCCGGATGCTGGGCGATTGGATCGCCGGACTTAACTTCGATGACATCCCCGCCGCATCGATTGCCCACGCCAGGCGTTGTCTGCTCGACGCCATCGGATGCGGGCTCTATGGCGGCCAGCAGGAATGGGGCCGCATCGCCGCCAGCGTGGCGCGCGATTTTTCCGGCGGCGGGCCGTCCGGCCTATGGGGACACGGCGACAGCGCAGGGCCGGCCGACGCCGCCATGGTGAACGGCACCGCCGTGCATGGGTTCGAAATTGACGACGTTCATGTGGAATCGATGTTCCACCCCGGCGCGGTGACAATACCCGCCGTCCTCGCCGTCGCGGAGGCGCGCGGCAAATCGGGTGAAGAGGTCCTTACCGCGATCGTCGCGGGTTACGAAATCGGTATCCGGATGGGCATTGCCGCCGGTATCGCGCACAAAATGAAGGGATATCACGTCACCGCGACAAACGGCTGCTTCGCCGCCGCCGCCGCCATCGCCAACCTCATCGGCTTGACCGGCGAGTCGGCGACGGATGCGTTGGGAATCACGGCGACCGAGGCGTCCGGCCTGTATTCCGCACGCAAGGGCGCGATGACCAAGCGCTTTCACGGCGGCATGGCGGCAAAGAACGGCGTGGTCGCGGGCTACCTCGCCGAACAGGGATTTACCGGCGCCCGGGACGCAATCGAAACGCCGTTCGGCGGCTATCTGTCGACGATGAGCGCGGATGCCGACCTGTCGCTTCCCATCCGCGGTCTCGGGCGGCGCTGGCATATCGACGAAATCGGCTTCAAGGCCTATGCGTCCTGCGCCAGCACCCACACTACGATCGACTGTCTCGACACGCTGATGAACCAGGGCCTGACACCCGACAGCTTGAAACGGCTGACGATCCGCATGTCGAACGCGGGTTTCACCAATGTGGGCTGGGAATACCAGCCGCTGGGCGTCGTCGGAATGCAGATGAATGGCCGGTTCGTCGCGGCGACCAAGCTGTTGGCGGGCGACGTGTTCGTCGACCAGTTTTCCGAAGACCGGATCGCCGATCCCGAAACCCTGGCGCTGATCGGCCGCGTCGACATTGTGCACGACCCGGCCATCGACGCGCTCGGATTGGCAAAGCGCCACACCGTCCATGTCGAGGCGGAGATGCAAGACGGACGCACGCTGACCGCCAGCCGGGAGCAACGGACGGGTAGCGCCGAGCATCCGCTGAGCGATCAAACCCTCACGGAAAAGTTCCGCCATACTGCCGGCGCCGTCGTGCACGAATCCGCTGTCGACGCGCTGATCACCGAAATCGACAACATTGAAAAGGCCCGCGACATGACAGGCCTGCGGGCGCTGCTGCTGGGTTCGACGACGAATCGCACCGGCTGACGCGAGAGCCCACTAAATGATGCCGTCTTCTTCCAACGCCGCCAATTTGTCCGGATCGAGGCCCAGCTCGTCGCAGTAGATTTCCCGGTTATGCTGTCCCTTCCGCGCGCCGGCGTGGCGGATTTTTGCCGGTGTTTCGGACAGGAACGGGAAGGCGTTGGTCATCCGGATCGGGCCGAGATCGTCATCCGGCACTTCGACGATGTCGTTGCGTGCCTGATATTGCGGATCCTTGAAAATCTGGGCGATGTTGTAGGCAGGACCGATCGCCGCTTCGGCTTCCTCGAATTCTTGCAGCACCACATCCAAATCGCGTTGCGCGATCCAGTCGCCGACCATTCCATCGACTTCTTCGATATGCTCGACACGGCTTTGCGGTGTCGCGAACCGGGGGTCTTCGGCCGCTTCCTTGCCGCCGCAGAGCGTCAGCACCCGGGTCACGATTGCCGGTGAATTGGTCGAGAGCGCAACCCAGTGACCGTCCTTCGTCTGATAGGTGTTGCGGGGCGCATTGTTCTTCGACCGGTTGCCCCAGCGTTCCTGGATGACGCCGAGCTGGTCATACTGCAGCGGTTGCGGGCCCATCACCTGAAAAATCGGCTCGTAAATGCTGAGGTCGATATACTGCCCCTTGCCGCCGCCCTGCGCATCCCGGTGATACAGGGCGAACATCGCCGCAAAAGTTCCATAGGAGGCGGCGATGCCGTCGGCCAGCCCGAAATTCGGCAGGGTCGGCGGACCGTCCACCTCGCCGGTAATCGCCGCGAAACCGCTGAACGCTTCGGCGATCGTGCCGAAACCGGGCCGGTGCCGGTAGGGTCCGGTCTGTCCGAAGCCGGTCACCCGAACCATCACGAGCCGCGGGTTGATCGCCTTCAAATCCTCCCAGCCCAGTCCCCATTTTTCCATCGTGCCGGTGCGGAAATTTTCGATCAGAACGTCCGTCGTCTTGACCAGTTCCTTGAACAGGGCCTGCCCCTCTGCCTTGCTCAGATTCAGCGTGACGCAGCGCTTGTTGCGGTTCGCCATCTTGAACCAGAGGCCGACGCCGTCCTTCTGATACCCGGTATGGCGCAAAACGTCGCCGCGCGGGTGTTCCACCTTGATAACATCAGCGCCGAAATCGCCAAGCAGCATGCCGATCGTAGGGCCGGCAATGACCGTCGCGGCGTCGATGACCCGAAGGCCCTTGAGCGGAGTGTCCTGGTCGTTTGGCATCAAATATCTGGAATCGGTTCGTTGCAGGGGAGCGGTACCTTAGGCCGACCCATCAGCATCGGGCAAGGTGGCGGGTTGGTCGATGCGGTCAAAGCTCGCTAGAGTAGTCCCGCCGCCGCAACCACGGATTAAGCTTTCGTCATGGCACTGGAAACGCACACTCTGCACCCGCTTTTCGGCGTGGAAATCATCGGCGTCGACATCACTCGGCCGATCGACGACAGCGTGTTCGCCGAAATTCGTGCTGCGTTCGACGACTATTCCCTGCTGCTATTCCGAGGGGCGGAGATGACCGACGACCGGCAGGTTGCGTTCAGCGAAATGTTCGGACCGGTGCTGAAGGCAACCAGCAACAACCCCGGTGGCGGCACGCCGTTCTCCCGGCAATCGAACCTCGACATCGCCACGGGCGAAAAGATCCCACCAGACGACCGGCGTATGGTGTATCAGCGCGCCAACGAGCTGTGGCATTCGGACAGCTCCTACCGGGTGATTCCGTCGCTGTGCTCGCTGCTGTCGGGGCGGCTGGTACCGCCCGAAGGGGGCGTCACGGAATTCGCCTCGATGCGCGCCGCCTGGGACGCCCTTGCACAGGATAAACGCCCATCCCTCGAGGGGCTCGTCGCCGAACACAGTCTTTTCAATTCACGCCGACAGGTCGATCCCAGCGTCATGAGCGACGCCCAAAGGAAAGAGACGCCGCCGGTCCGTCAGGCCGTGGTGCGCCGCAACCCCACTAATGGCCGCAAGAACCTGTTCATCGGGGCGCACGCGTCGCACATCATCGGGCAACCGACCGAAACCGGCCGCGCGCTGTTGATCGAATTGCTGGACTTCGGAACCCAGGCGCAATTCGTCTACCGGCATGAATGGCAAGCGGACGACCTGATCGTCTACGACAATCGCTGCCTGTTGCACCGCGCGACACCCTATGACACGCAGCGCCACCGACGGTTCCTGCAACGCGTCACGGTCGCGGGCGACGGCCCCACGGCGCCGCAAGAATAGCTAACCGCCGGGTGCGAAGGCCTCCAGCGCATTCCAGTCCGGCGTCGCGGCACCCGATGGGTCGAGCGGCTGGATGCAGACATGGGTCGCGCCGGCGGCGACATGCGCATCGATCCGGGACCGGATGTCCTGTTCGCTGCCCCAGGCAACCATGGCGTCCAGGAACCGGTCGCTACCGCGTCCCGACAGCTCATCCTCGGAAAATCCCAGCCTAAGCCAGTTGTTACGATAGTTCGGCATGGGCATGTAGCGCGACATATTGGCCGCCGCGACGTCCCGCGCCGCGGACGGATCCGAAGTAAAACAGATTTTCTGCTCGACGCAGAGCCACGTATCCGGCCCGAGAATTCTCTTGGCCGTGGCCGTGTGTTCGGGCGTAACGTTATAGGGCAGCGCGCCGGCTGCTTGGTCGCGCGCGAGCGCAAGCATATTCGGGCCAAGCGCTGCGAGAACGACATTCCGCGGCGGCGCCGATATTGCCAGTTCCGCCGCCGCCATGGACTCGAGATAGGCGCGCATGGTGGCGACCGGTTTGCCATAGGCGTGCCCGCGCCGGCCTTCGACAAGCGGAATGTGCGAAACACCGAGCCCCAAAATGAAGCGCTCTCCGTACAGGCTGTTCAGCGTGTCGTGCCCCGCCTTTGCAGCGACCGCATCACGGCCGTAAATATTCGCGATCCCGCTGCCGAGACACAGCCGTTCGGTCTGGCCCAGCAGGAAGCCGCCGAGCGCTAGGGATTCATAACCCAGCGATTCCGGATACCACAGCACATCGTAATTCAGCCGCTCGACACCTTGCGCCAGGGTGACCAATTGCGCCTTGTCCAAGGCATTCGTCGAGAACCAGACGCCATATTTTCCGATCTTCATTGTTGCTTCCTTTGAATTGGCCGGACCCGCAGGCCGGCCGCGCACAAGACCCGTGACAAGCCCGCAATCCCTGATTAAACCGAAGGTCCCTTACGAACGCAGGAGGAAAATCGTGTCCGACGAGATCAAGATGCCGGTCGAGGCAACGCACATCATGATGTTTGCCCGTTCGATCGGCGATGACAATCCAATCTACCACGACGAGGAATATGCAAAAAACAGCGACGTCGGACATATCATCGCGCCGCCGACCTTCCCCCGCGCGGTTTCGCAATTCGACCCTGACTATCACCTGCGCCCGAAGAGCGGCGTGAAATGGCTCGGCTCCGGCAAGAACCCGACCGGACTGGACGGCCCTGCGCCGAGCAGCGGCGGTCTGCACGCCGAACAGCATTTCGAGTATCACCGGCACCTGAAACCCGGCGACCAGCTAACCGTCACTACCAAACTCGGCAAGACCTGGGAAAAAGAGAGCAAACGCGCCGGCAAGCTGAATTTCCTCGAACGCATTCAGGAATACCGCGATCAGAATGGCGATCTCGTCATCACCTCGCGCGCGGTCAGCGTAACGACCGAGCGTCCGGTCGATCAGGGTTAGGGAGGAACGAAGGATGGCGCTCAGCGCAAGCAACTTGAAACCCGGCGACAGCTACAAGGAAGTCGTCGTCGACGACCTGACCCGGACCCAGCTCGTCATGTATGCGGGCACGTCCGGCGACTACAACCCCCTGCACACCGACGATCTCTATTCGCGGGAAGCCGCCGGATATCCCGGCGTGTTCGCCCACGGCATGTTGTCGATGGGACTGACCGGCAAGATGCTGACCAACTATGTCGGCGACGGCCGGCTCGCCAAATTCGGCGTGCGGTTCACCAACCAGGTCTGGCCCGGCGACACGCTGACCGCCGAAGCGACAGTCGCCGATATCCGCGAGGACGGCGGCCAACATTTTGTCGATCTGACCCTGGAAACCAAAAACCAGGACGGCAAGACGGTGATCTCCGGAACCGCGACCGCGCGAATCGATCCGTAAGCACGGCCGCGAGCGGAACCGCCGTTGTACGTTGCGTTCAGACCTTGCCGATCCGCCATCCCGCGCACGCGAATACACCGCGCGCAGCGTGACGACCGTCGTCTTCGCGATGTGATATCGTGAAGGCTGCTGTGTTTTCGCGGCCGGAACCTTGGCGTATGTTCGGGGCGTCGGACAACCTAGGAGGAACGGATGGGCCGCACCGGGCCGATGTTGACACGCCGCGCGCTGCTCGCCGCGATGGGCGCACGCGGGTTGGTTCTGGGACCGGGGCTGGTCGCCGCGGAGAGGCACGCCTTCGCCGCCGGCGGCTCGATACTGACGCGGAAAATCTCCGCCACCGGCGAGCGCATACCGGTGATCGGGATGGGTTCGTGGATCACCTTCAACGTCGGCGACGATATCCCCTTGCGCGACCAGCGCGTCAAGGTGCTACAGGCTTTTTTTGACCGGGGCGGTGGATTGATCGATTCGTCACCCATGTACGGATCGTCGGAGGAGGTCATCGGCTATTGCCTGAAGCGCATCACCAACAAGAATGCGCTGTTCTCCGCCACCAAAGTGTGGACCCTGTCCCGCTGGTTGGGCGTGCGGCAGATGAACGACTCGTTCAAACTGTGGGACGTGAATCGGTTCGACCTGATGCAGATCCACAACTTGGTCGACTGGGAAACCCATCTGGAAACGCTAAAGGAATGGCGGGCCCAGGGGCGGGTGCGCTATATCGGCATCACCACCTCGCACGGTAGCCGCCATGAAGAATTGGCCCACGTCATGGCGAGCCAGCCAATCGATTTCGTACAGTTCACATACAACGTGCTGGACCGCGAGGCCGAGCGCCGACTGCTGCCGCTAGCCGCCGAGCGCGGTCTGGCGGTCATCATCAACCGGCCGTTCCGGCGCGGCGCGCTGTTCGACCGGTTCGAAGGTCATCCCCTGCCCGCCTGGGCCGGCGAATTCGATTGCGCCAACTGGGCACAGTTCTTCCTCAAATTCATCGTCTCGCACCCGGCGGTCACCTGCGCCATCCCAGCGACCTCACGGGTCGATCACATGCTGGAAAACATGGGCGCGGCCTACGGACGGCTGCCCGACGCTCATTTGCGCAAGCGCATGACCCGATACGTCGACAGCCTGTAATTCGCCATGAGCCGCATGCTGCCATTCACGCCGGAGGTCTTTTTTTCGACGTTCGAGCAGTATAACGCGGCGATTTGGCCCATTCAGATTGTTGCCTATGTGCTGGGTCTGCTCGCGGTTTTTCTGATCCTGCGACCGCGCCAGAACGTCGGCAGGATCATCGCCGCCATTCTGGCCGGCTTCTGGCTTTGGATCGGCATCGTCTACCACCTTATGTTCTTCGCCACGATCAACTTCGCCGCGCCCGTGTTCGGTATAGTTTTCATTGTCCAGGGGCTGCTGTTCGCCTGGACCGGAGTGGTGAATGGCCGGGTCGAGTTCCGGTTTGGCGGCGATCTCTCCGGGTGGATCGGACTGGGATTCGCTGTTTTTGCCATGGCGATCTATCCGCTGCTGGGCCTTCTCGCGGGGCATGTCTGGCCGCGGACGCCCATATTCGGCGTCGCCCCCTGTCCGACGACGATATTCACACTCGGCCTGTTGCTGCTAACCGCGCGCCGCGTACCGCTGTCTCTGCTGGCCATCCCGGTGCTGTGGTCCCTAATCGGCAGTTCGGCGTCGTGGCTGCTCGGGGTTCCCGAGGACATCGCCCTGCCCGTGGCGGGCATTACCGGGCTTGGACTGGCGATATGGAAAAATCGTGGGATGGCGCGCGGTGGAACGGGGTGAGTGGCGCGGCGCCTTTGCTAAGCCGCCGCAGGCTCGCGGCAAGACCGCCGAAGCCAAGGTTGGAGAAATCCGCGAGGAAGGCGGCGAGCACTTCGTCGATCTGGCCCTGGAAACCAAGAACCAGGACGGCAAGCCCGTGATTACAGGGACCGCGACCGCGCGCATCGATCCATAGGCGCGGTCGCTGTTCGCCGGGCTACTGGTTTTTGAAGTTGCCCGGCCGTTTTTCGCGCCACGCCGCGATCGATTCCTTGTGATCCTCGCTCGAGCGGGCCAGCGTCATGTGCGACGAGATCATGTCGAGCGCGCTGCGCAAATCCATGTTGAGCCCGGCATACATCGAACGCTTGATCAGGCGCACCGAGATCGGCGACGAGTTGACCAGCCGCGAAACATAGGCGCGGGTTTCTTCCATTAACTTGTCGTCCGGCACCACCTTGTTGACCAAGCCGATCCGGAGCGCCTCCTCGGCCGACACGAAATCCGCGCTCCACAACATTTCCAGCGCCCGCGGAATGCCGATGATGCGCGGCAGGAACCAGAATCCGCCATTGCCCGGCACCAGACCCACACGAACATAGGTTTCCGCGAACCGAGCGCTTTCGGCGGCAATGCGCAAATCCGCATGCAGCGACATGTCCATGCCGGCGCCGACCGCGACGCCGTTGACCGCAGCGATGATCGGCTTGTCGATGTCCTGCATCTTCAGCGAGATGCGCTGCACCATGTCCCACAGACCGGATTTGGTTTCGAGCGCCGTCGGTGGGCGGTCGGTTCCCATTCTTCCGGTATCGCCGCCGGAACAGAACCCCCGCCCCGCGCCGGTGATGATGATCGCCCAGACGTCGTCACGGGTCCGGCATTCCTCGAGGCGCTCGACATAGGCGACCAGCATTTCCCGCGTGAAGGCGTTCAGCTTATCGGGATTGTTGAAAGTGATTGTTGCGATCTTGTCTTCTACGTCGAACAGCAGTTTTTCCGTCATGGAGAAGCGCTCCCTGTTGAATTTCTGGTGAGTCGTTTTGGAATGTCGGGCCGGCGCCCGGGTTCAATCGAGCGGCATTCCCGGATGGACTTCCCGCGACGTGACGAATTCGGAAAATTCCGCCGCAAGCGACGGCATCGCGACCTCCTTGATTGACTCCGGCGTCCAGCCGCCATTGCGATGAACCATGCGAACCGGCCGCGGTTGGCTATAGAGCGACAATTCCGCGCCGCGCTGATGGAAGATTTGGCCGTTGACATAGGCCGCGTCCTCGGACGCGAGAAAAGTGCATAAGGGAGCAATCGCATCGGCAGGGCTTTTCTGCAGCCTTTCTTCCCGGACGGCAGCCGCTTGCGGATCCTTCGGCGTCGGAACCGACCGGGTCATGCGCGTATCGGCCGACGGACAGATGACGTTGCTGGTAATCCCCTTCCGACCATTTTCCTTCGCCACGACGAGCGACAGATTGGCGATGCCCATCTTGGCGGCGCCGTAGTTCGCCTGACCAATATTTCCCAGCAAACCCGACGTCGAACTGACCATGATGATGCGGCCAAATTCCTGCTCGCGAAACAGATTGATCGCCGAACGCGCGAGATTGAAATGGCCGGTCAGGTGCACGTCGATGACCGCCTGCCAATCGTCCGGCGACATCTTGTGGAACATCCGGTCACGCAGGATTCCCGCGGGATTGAACAGAATATGCAGGCCGCCGAATTCGTCGCGCGCCTGCTGCACCATCGCGAGACAGTCCTCGAATTTCGCGACGGATCCGAAATTCGCGGCCGCGTTGCCGCCGGCCGCCCTGATCTCCTCGACGATCTGCTCGGCCGGCCCCTGTTCGCCGCCTTCGCCGCCGCCGCCCACGCCCGGATCGTTGACGATCACCTTGGCGCCGTTCGCGGCCATCATTTTTGCGACCGCGGCGCCAACGCCGCGGCCGGAACCGGTGCAAATCGCCACCCGGCCATCCAACATGCCCATTATCGTGCTCCTTCCCTATATCGGCCTCATGCCCAAAGAGCTTCGGCTCTGTTTCTCTTATTTGTGGCTAGGTTTCGTTCGACAGCACCACCGTGCCGGCGGCAGACAGCATGCCGCCCATGCCATTGACCAGCGAGACCTTTGCATTCGGCACTTGCCGGTCACCGCATTCGCCGCGCAATTGCCGCGCCGCCTCGATCAACGGAAAGATGCCGTACATGCCCGAATGGGTATAGGACAGGCCGCCGCCATTGGTGTTGATCGGCAGCGAGCCGCCGGGCGTCGACCGGCCGTCCTCGAAAAACGACACGCCTTCGCCGGGCTCGCAAAAGCCAAGCGCCTCCAGCATGATCGGCGGGCCCGAGGTAAAGGCGTCGTACAGCATGATGTGATCGAAATCGCCGTGTGAGACGCCGGCCATCTTGAAGGCCTTGTCGCCCGACATGCGGGTCGCCGTGCTGCGCGGTATGTCCAGCATGTGGGTGACCATGACATGTTCCGTCGCCTCGCCCGCACCCCGGACGTAGACCGGTTTCTTGGCGCAATCCTTGGCCCGGTCGGCCCGCGTCATGACCACCGCGCCGCCGGCGTCGGTCACCAGGCAGATATTCAACAGATTGAACGGATAGAACATCGGCCGGGAATTCAGCACATCCTCAATCGTCAGCGGATCGCGGAACTTTGCCTTCGGGTTCAAGGCGGCCCAAGCCCGGGTCGACACCGCGACCTGCGCCCATTGCTCCAGCGTCGTACCGTATTCATGCATGTGACGGGTCGTCAGCATGCCGAAATAGGTCGGCGCGCCGCCGAAGCCGTACGGCATTTCGAACTGCCCGCTCAGGCTGGTGTCGCGCGCGCGGGTCACGCCGGTGCCGGACCGTCCGCTCTCCCCGTGGGAAATCACCGCAACGTCGCAAAGCCCGTGATGCAGCGCCACCATCGCGTGGCCCACCATGATGATAAAAGAACAGCCCCCCACCGAGGTGCCGTCGACGTATCGGGGCGTGACGCCCAGCGCCTCGCCCAGCAGGGCGGGCGAATGCTGGCCCGCGGTGAAAATCCCATCCACATCGGAAATTTTAAGGCCGGCATCTGCAACCGCGTTGTGGACCGCCTCCAGATGGAGGGTAAGCTGGCTCTTGCCGGGCAATGTGCCGATTTCATCCGATTCATCGACGCCGACGATGCACGCGCTGTTTGATAATTCTTTCATGTCACTCATTCACATTTCGTTTTGCCAAATTTCTCGAACGCTCCGCAGACGACGCTATGCCGGCTGGAAGAGCGGGAGGGTGACGTCGTCGGTCTGTTTCTCGAACACCACTTCGACCGGCATATCGCATTTCAGGACGGCCGGATCGGGGTCGATGTTGATCAGGTTCGACATCATGCGCGGACCTTCCTCGAGCTCGATCATCGCCAGGATATACGGCGGCTCGATCTTGAATTTCGGATTCAACGCCCGATGCGCGATCTCGAACGAGTAGAGCTTGCCTTTGCCGCTCGCCTGGATCCAGCCGATATTCCGCGAATGACAGTGCGGACAGGCGATACGCGGATAGAAAAATGCCTTATTGCAATCGCCGCATTTCGGCAACATGAGCTTGTTTTCCTTGAGCCCGTCCCAATAGGGCATGGCTTCCGGCGTCATCGGGGTTGGTA
>CAYYBI010000264.1:0-17358 GCA_964469835.1 uncultured Rhodospirillaceae bacterium | reverse complement strand
TGGCGGATAGGCCGACCCGCTCGGCGACTTCGGCCACCGACAGGCTGGAATCCTGCTGAAGGATAGCGAGTATTTTACGGTCGAATGCGTCCATTTTGGTAAAATAATTTAGAGTTGGCTGAATTAATAGAGAAATATTCTATCAATGTCCTAATTGATGGCGAGTTTCAGTAACTTTTCCTTGCGGATCGATAGTACAGTCCCGACCCATGATGCGGAAACTCTTCACGGAACACCCGGCGTCGGTAGGCGAAAGCTATCTGCAACATCTAGCGGCTGCCGCGGGATTTTCGATCCGGCTCTTTGCCGGCGGGGCGGCTTGCCTCGTTCATGCGATCTTCCCGTTTCTGTGTGTCCGCACTGGCAGCGGCATCATCCGCACCCTTAATGATCGGATGGTCGTTAACCGGGTCGCAAGCGACTCCGTGGCGCCGGACCAAGCGGGCGGCACACGCACGGCGTAATCCGCCGATACGCGGGATCGCTGGAGGCGGGGCCGATGCCGCCTTCGCAAAGCCGGAGATTTACGAATTCCTGAAAGCGAAGATTTCGCTTACGTGATTCGCTTGTCGACCAATAGCGTCTTGCAGGCGCACATCGTCCCTTTGCTGACCCGCTCCGGCGTAGGCCGGGAATATCGGCGGCCAGGTGATATCGGCGGGACGAGCGTGTCGGTATCGCGGAAAATAAGTGTAAATGGCTATTCAATCGAGGGTCTGTCTCCAAAATCAAGCCATCGGATGGCCGCGGAGGGCACGCAGTTCCATCGACGGTGGAAAGGGGGTATACATTACCCATAAATTTGGATGTCATCTGGGGATTGTCGATTTCAATGGCACCTCGACCCAGTAACCGTCCGTCGGCGGTCTTTGCACGTCAATGGTGATGCCGGCGGCCTTGGCGGCCTCTTGATAGAGTATCGCGTCTTCTACATCCGGATTACGAACGCATGTCCAATCGGTTCGCCTTTTTACTTCCCATCATGATCGTCGCCATCACGACGCTGACGATCGGCCTGTCACTCGAGCCCGCGGCCGCGAAGCTTATCTATCAAGAGGGCCGCCTGGTCGAGAATGCCACGGTGGTGATCTACGGGCTGGCCATAGTCGTCGCGCTCGCTGTCAATCGCCCGAATTTGGGTCTGCGCTGCCACACGGCCTTAGTCTTGGCCATCATGGCTGGTCGCGAGCTCGACTTGCATAAGTCTTTCACAACGGAGAGCATGTTCAAGATCTCCTATTACATGAAGCCCCATGACCCGGTGATGATTCGAGTCCTTGCCGGTTGCCTGGTGTTGATTTTACTGGGTGTGTTCCTGTCCTATGCGAGGCATCTGAAGGGTGTCTGGAGAAACCTGTGGGAGGGCCGGGCCCATGCCATCACGGTGGCAGTCGTGCTTGTGACGGTGCCGGTGTCGAAAATCTTCGATTCGAGCCCGCGCATGGTCCATAAATTTCTCGGTATCGATTTCCCCGATGAGCTGCGCTTTTGGCTCCTTCTCTCGGAGGAGAGCCTAGAGTTGTTGATTCCCGTACTGATCCTTCTCGCCGTGGTCCAGTACAACCTCAGTACCGCCACCGTCCGTCCAGCAATTCACAAGCAGGCCTGATCGATACTCGGAAGCGGCCTGTCGTATCGACGAGGCGGGTTGACGTGCATTAGTCGGGCTGGTGCCCCAGCGACAGGCAAAGAAACCGGTTTAGGAACATTCCGGAGTCGCATCGTGCCGGCGGCGGCGAGCTTGTACCGCTTCCTTCAAACCGTCGAGGATTTGCCTTCCGTCTGGAAGCCCCGCAAAATCATGTGAAGAATAACGGGCAGGGCAGGAAGCGCCCACCGGCGACGGGAGGAAGACATGCGGCTCGGCGTCTCGTTTCCGACCAGTGAAATTGGCACCGACCCGGCGGCGATCCGGGATTTCGCCCAGGCGGCGGAAGACCTCGGCTACGACCATGTGACCGTGATCGACCATGTCATCCAGGCGCCGGCCGGCAGCTACGATGATTGGCGCAAGGTCTATACCCGCGACAACATGTTCCACGAACCGTTCGTGCTGCTCGGATTCTTCGCCGCGGCGACGACGCGGATCGGCCTCGTCACCGGCATTCTCATTCTGCCGCAGCGGCAGACCGTGCTGGCCGCCAAACAGGCGGCGGAGATCGACGTGCTCAGCGGCGGCCGGTTGCGGCTCGGCGTCGGGCTCGGTTGGAGCGCGATGGAGTACGCGGCGCTGGGCCAGGATTTCCATACACGGGGCCGGCGTGTCGGCGAGCAGGTCGGTCTCATGCGCCGCCTGTGGACCGAGGAGATCGTCTCCTTTGCCGGCGACTATGACCGTATCGAAAATGCCGGGCTCAACCCTCTGCCGGTGCAGCGCCCGATCCCGGTCTGGTTCGGCGCTTTCCAGGAAACCGCGCTGCGCCGCGCCGCACGTCTCGGCGATGGTTGGTTCGCGAACCCCTATGCGCCGCCCGGCGACGAGGTGGCGCAACACATCGGCCTGCTGCGCGAAACGGCGGCCGGGGCGGGGCGCGATCCAGCCGCATTCGGCATCGAATGCACCATTCGCGCTGGCAAGCGCGGGCCCGACGTATGGGCGGCGGAAGCGGAGGCTTGGGCGGCGCTCGGCGCGACCCACGTCACCTTCCGCGCCGCGCGGGCGGGCTTGCGCAGCGCGGACTCGCATATCGAAGCGCTGCGCCGGTTCCGGGAAGGGGTGGGGTAGACGTCAACAGTAGAGACAGGAATGCGAGATGATAAATTCGACTGCCGATTCCCCGTATGCCGGCTGGATTATTTCGACCGCCGTGGGAAACGGTGATACCGGTTACGCCGGTGATGGCGGCGCCGCGACGGATGCCACGCTGAACAACCCATTCGACGTCGTCTTCGACGCCGCGGGCAATCTCGTCTTTACGGATACGTTCAATCACTGCGTTCGGCGCGTCGACGGGCAATCCGGCACAATCGAAACCGTCGCCGGCACGGGCGAAGCGGGATATTCGGGCGATGGCGGACCCGCCGGGAACGCCTGCTTTAACCAGCCCTACGGACTTGCGGTCGACCGGGACGGCGCCATCTATGTCGCCGACCGGCACAATGCCGCGGTACGACGGATCGATCGCGCAACCGGAATCGTAGCGACTTTCGCGGGGAACGGGGAGGCGGGATATTCCGGCGATGGCGGGCCGGCGAAGCGCGCCGGAATGGTCGAACCGAACGGGCTTGCGGTTTCCCGCGACGGGACGCGTCTGTTTATCGCCGACGTCGCGGACAACCGGGTGCGTGTGGTGGACCTCGCAAATGGCATCATCGCCACCTTCGCCGGCACCGGCGAGGCCGCGCATGACGGCGATGGCGGACCGGCCATCGCAGCGGGAGTCTTCGGCGCGCGCGCCGTCGCGCCCAGGATATCGGATAACGGGGTCTACATTCTCGAACGCCAAGGCAGTTCGCTGCGGTTGGTGGTGCCGGAAGGCGCCGTCATTTCCACGGTCGCGAGTTCCGGCGAAACGGGCTATGGCGGCGACGGAGGACCGGCGGCGGCGGCGATCTTCGACCGGCCCAAGGAGATGACCCTGGACGGCAACGGCAACGCCTTGGTCGTGGATACCGAAAACCATGTCATCCGGCTCATCGACTGGCAGGCGGATCGGGTGAGCACAATTGCCGGAAACGGCATCCACGGTTTTTCGGGCGATAGCGTTCCAGCAACGCAATCGTCGCTCGCCCGGCCGCATGGCGTGGCCGTCGGACCCGAGGGTTCGTTTTATATCGGCGACACCGAGAACAACCGGATTCGCAAGGTATCCAAACCGGATTGAGCGGGACGATGGGCGGGAAGGTTAGAGAATCTGGCTCAAGAATTCCTGCGTGCGCGGATCTTTCGCGTCCTGGAAGAAGGATGATGGTGGGCCGTGCTCCACGATCACCCCGCGGTCGGTGAAATAGATATGCTTCGCCAATTCGCGGGCAAAGCCCATTTCATGGGTCACCAGGATACAGGTCATTCCCTCTTCGGCGAGGTCCTGAATGGTGACCAGCACCTCCTTGACGGTTTCCGGGTCGAGCGCCGCGGTCACCTCGTCGAACAACACCACGTCCGGGTTCATGGCGAGCGATCGGGCGAGGGCAACCCGTTGTTGCCGGCCGCGCGAGAGTTCACCCGGACAGCTGTCTTCCTTGCCTTGCAGGCGCACCTTCTTGATCAGCATCCGTGCCCATTCGGCCACTTCATCCTTCCTGCTTGAGAACGGTAATCGGCGCCATCAGGACGTTCTCGAGCGCGGTCTGATGCGGCAACAGATTGTATTGCTGGAATAGCATGCCGACTTTCTTGCGCAGTTCCCGCAACGACGGCTGATCTTCTTGATTTTATGCTGGTATTCTCCCTGCTCCATTCCCCGGTCACATTTGCCAGATGGGTGTCATGGCCCATACCGGGTAGTTCTAAAATCAATCGTCGCGAACCGCCCTATTGTCGACACGGGATATTTGAATGCCGCGCGCAGAAACCATCGAATTCGAGCGCCAGTAGCGGCATAATCGGATGCCGAACGATAGAATTAGAGCTCGTTCAGCCTTTTGTGAAACGGCGCGGGATCGCCACCGCACAAGCGCGTCAGCTCGGCCACCGCAGGCAGAAGGATGGGCACGAAGCGGTCGGCCTTGCCGTCGGTGAATTTGGCGGAGGGCCCCGTGAGCGAGACCACGCCAACCAGCTCACCCCCTGCGCGCAATACCGGTGCGGAAACAGAGGCTATCTCCGGCTCGCGCTCGCCGATATTGAGCGCGAAATGATCTTTCCGTATTTGGGCCAGCGCTTGGCCGCCCTCGTTCGAGAAGGCAAGGAGGACCTTGCCAGTCCCTCCGGGAAGTAAGGGGTGCCGCTCGCCTTCTTTCAGATGCAGGCGGAGCGCCGAATTGGATTCGATCCGGTGGAGGCAGACGCGCATGTCGCCGTCACGCACGAAGAAGGCGGCGGTTTCACCGCTTTGATGAACGAGATCGCGCAGTATTGGCAATAGGCAGTCCGCCAGATGAAACGACGATTGGTAGAGGCTGCCGTAGCGCAATAATGACGGGCCAAGCCCATAGGCTCCATGCGTGAGCCGGCTCATGCAGCCCGCTTTTTCCAGCGAAGCGATGAGGCGAATGATCGTCGCCTTGTTGAGGCCGGTCCGCGCTGCCAGCGTCTGTAGGCTGAGCGACGTTTCGCCGAGTTGGTAGGCCTCGATGATCGAGAATGCCCTGTCGACCGCCGTTACGCCCTTGCTTTCCATTCAGTCATCTCACCTTTCGCGGTTGAGCGTTACCGCGCCAGTCGCGGGCCGCGCTTGACGGAAAAGTCTTGGCATTCTATAATTTCAATATATAAAATGGATTTCACTATACGAAATATTTATTCAGATATCAAGAGCACCACGCCGGAATCTCAACGATTCTGCAAAACAACAAATCTGCTTCGACGATCACCAAAGGGAAATTTGTAGATGAACCAGCCACTGCAAACCGAAGCCAAATCGGAAACACCAAAACCCGGGACTACGGTCAACAGCGTCGCCTCTCTGGAAATATTTCCAACCCGAGCAGCGGTCGGCGCCGAAATTCGGGGAATAGATCTTTCCAAACCAATCCCCGACGCGGTTGCGGAGGCACTGCAAGAGGCCTGGTCGGAATACCTCGTACTGCTGTTCCGCGACCAGGAGATGACGCCGGAACAATACCTCCAGGCGGCGAGCGTATTCGGCAAGCCGCAGGTTGGCGCCGCGCGTGCCTATTTCGAAAAAGCGGGCAAGATGGATACGCTGCATACGCTGCCCGTCCCGGAAATCGCGGTCCTTTCGAACCTCGACCGCGACGGCAATCCGGTGAAGGAAAACGCCGGACTGGGCAGCCTCGAAGTCGTCTGGCATTCCGATAACTCCTACATCGAGAAGCCGCCGGCGGGCAGCACCCTCTATGCCCGGGAAATTCCCGATGACGGCACGGGCAAGACATCCTTCAACAACCAGTACCTCGCCTATGAGGAACTGCCGGACGACCTGCGGCGTGCCGTCGAGGGTAAGCGCTCCAAGCAGGATGCGAGCCGCAACTCAGCGGGTGTCTTGCGGCCCGGCGTCAAGAAGCCTGAAAAGCCCGAAGACGTTCCCGGTCCCATGCATCCACTTGTCCGCGTTCATCCGGCGACCGGCCGGAAGGCGCTCTATCTTGGACGGCGGCGGGTCGGGCCCTCGCAATTCATTGAGGGGGTTTCGCATGAGGAAAGCGAGGATTTGCTGGACAGACTCTGGGCGCATGCAACTCAAGAGAAATATGCCTGGACGCATGTCTGGCGTGTTGGCGACATGCTGGTATGGGACAATCGGTGCGCCATGCACTATCGCGAGCCGATCAACTCTGACCAACGTCGCGTCATGTGGCGGAGCCAGTTTCACGGCGATCGTGTGATTGCCGGCTGAGCTGCAATGCCCTCGTTCCCGTTCTTGTCGCGTGAAAGTGATATCGAATCACTCGTGAAAGAAGTGATATGAAAATCACCGCCATCAACTGCAAAATGGTTCATGTCCCGTACAAGGGGCATTACCAAACCGCTGCCGGCGAGACCAAGCATATCCGCCGCGTCCTGGTGACAATCGAAACCGACGAGGGCATCACCGGTATCGGCGAAACCGGTGCCATCCTGCCCGAACGCGGCGGAGAGACGGTCGAAGCGATTTACATCGCCATAACGAAGTATTTTGCACCGTTGATTCTCGGCATGGACCCGTTCGATATCGGTCTGGTCATCGACAAGATCGAAGGCGCCAATATGGGGCGCACGGGTTTCCTCTGCTCCAAATGCGGTATCGACAACGCGCTCTATGACATTATGGGCAAGGCGACCAACCGTCCCGTCGCACAGCTCTTGGGCGGCATCCACACAAGCAACTTCACCGTGAGCCGGAGCCTCGGCATCAAACCGCCGGCGGCGCTCGCGAAGGATGCGCTGGAGCTGAAGGAAGCAGGCTACGCGCTGATCACGATCAAGGTCGGTTTCGATCCCCGTGAGGATGTCGACCGGGTCGCCGCCGTGCGGGACGCCGTTGGTGCGAATTTCCCGCTCGAAATCGACGTCAACGGCGGCTATTCCGCCGACGTTGCCATCCCGACCCTACGGAAGATGTGCGCGTACGATATCGAAGCCATCGAACAACCGGTGCCGTGGTGGGACATCCAGGGGCTCAAGGACGTGCGCCGCGCGACCAACGTCCCGATCATCGCCGACGAAAGCGCCTGGACGGCCCATGATGTCGTCAACCTGGCGCGCCAGGAAGCCTGCGACATCATCTGCATAAAGCCGTTCAAGAATGGCGGTCTCTTTCTCTCACGCCGCATGGCCGAAGCCGCGGAGGCCGCCGGGCTCGGCGTCTCCATGGGAAGCAAGCACCCGCTGTCGCCGGGCCTCGCCGCGATTCTGCATTTCGCCGCCGGGATCAAATCGGTGCATGCGCCGCTCGGCTACGGCTCGCCCCAGGAACGCCTCGCCGACGACATTACCGACAGCCCCATCGAAATGAATGCTGATGCCACCGTCGACCTGCCCGAGGGTCCCGGCCTCGGCGTCGCTATTTCGGACGCGAAGATCGAACAGTACCGGGTGGCCGATATCGCGCTTTGAGCAGATGAATGTCCGGAAGAGGTCAGGGGCGGACGAGGAGTACGGCCGCAAGAACGTGGAGAGGCGCTTTGCCCCTCTCAAGCCCCATCACCTCTGCGGACGACTGCGATTGCGCGGCCTGTCCGGCGCCCGTGATGCGTTCCGCCGCACAGCCGTCGTTCAGAAATCCCAGTCGCAAATTTCCAAACGGCCGGCGGCAGTGACCGGTAGGCGAAATTCTTATGAGCAATCCGATCGTCGCCCAAGCAACTCTTGTCGGTTAGCCGGCCGGCACGGCGAATATCGCGATGAAGGCCATCGCGGCCGCGATCAACAGCATGCCGGCCTTTTGCGCGAATGACCGGCTGACGTTGAAGGCGACCAGACACTGCAGCATGTAATAAAAGGCGAAGGCCCGCGAGGCGAAAGCGAGGATCTCAAGCGTGTTGGCCGACCAGGTCAGTGCGATTGCGCCGCCGCCGATCAGGATGTAGCCGCCGAACCGTGGCGTGAAGCTGTGGGACGGGTCTGTCAGGTTTCCGGAGGCAGCCATGGTGTCGGCAACGGCGGCGGAGAACTGGCTGAGCGCGGCGGCGATGATCAACGGGATCGGCAGCAGCACCGATGCGATACCGGCGAGTTTGATCAGGCTGTTGTCGTCATACTTGCCGTCGAGCGCTGTCACGAGTGGAACCGCGAGCGCGACGAACAAGACATAAACGCTGGTCGCGATGATCTGCGACCAGCGCGAAGAGCGGACGCGCGTCTCAGGATCGTAGATACCGCCAAGATAGCGCGGCGTCTCGAAGCCCTGAACCACTATCAGCGTTCCGGCGACGAGCGTGAGGATCGTCCATGCCGAGTGGTCGGGCATGCCGGGAAACTTGAGTCCGGCAGCCGAGCGCCAGGTTTGCCAGTCATAGTGGGCGAAGCCGAGGAGCAGAAGCGCTATGATCAGGAATGTGATGTAAAGCGCCCATTTCTCGAGGAACTCGAGCGGTTCGAGCCCCCTTGTCAAACCGATCACCGTGATGGAAGCGATCACCGCGGTGGTCAAAATATCCTCGTTGAAGTCGTTGTCCAAACCCAGGCCGGTTAGCACGAAGGCGGACAGGATATGGATGTAGAGGCAGACCGAGATCACATAGGCGAGCACCAACGCTACATTGGAAACCCACTCGAGCGACTTGATCACGTCGCTCGGCGAGCCGGCGAGAACCGGTTCCGCGTTCTTGATGTTGAAACGGATGACGGAGCCCACGGCGAAAGCGAGCGCGCACACGCCGATCATTGCATAGACCGAATACGGCCCGACCGCGCCGGCGAGAATTGGCACGATGACCAGAAACCCGCTGCCGAAGATCGATGCAAGCGGTGTGATCGTCGCGTTGATGAGATTTTTCATGTTACCCGCCCCCCTTAAAAATATAGCGGTCAGCATAGGCGGTCACATTTTCCTTGTCATGGGGCATCCCCTCTCCGGATCGAGTCCGAATCAGACCAGGACGCCGCAGCAGAAGGTCGGGTATTGCCGCCGTTGCCGGACGCGCCGGGCTGCGGCGCGGTGGCGGCAAATGCCGAAGACGATCTTATTTGGAGATACCGAAAAACCGTTGACGCTTGATCTGGAATCAATCGTGTCGTGCACTAAAGATCAGACTCAACCGCAAAAAAAAACCGCCCCACTGCAAAGTGGAGCGGCCAACTTAGCCATATATAGAGTGAGATGACGCCACCATGCGCGCTTTCCTAGGATCATCGCACGGCTCCTGACACACGACGACGAGTTCCGTCAGGCAGAATTTTGTGCAGCGTCATAAACGATAGTTATTAAACAGCTTCGATCTTGTTTCTCAGCCGAACTGTTATCGGAGAGATGGTAACGCGGCCGTGAACTTCAAGAGATAAATTTGTTATCATCGGCATCCTCCGGGAGTAGGAGGCGGGCATCCTGTGCGCCGCTGGCCAGTATGCCACTGTGCGCTCGGAGTTTTTCGCTTCATGAGCCGCCTCCCTTGACGGCGCGATCCCGTCGTCGCCACTATGCGGCCGGTGCGAAGCAATGGGAGATATAGAGTAATGGCGTTTCAGACGATCGATGTGAAGCCGATATCCGGGGCCCTGGGCGCGGAGGTTTCGGGCGCGGATTTGTCGCAGGATCTCGGCAACAAGGCGTTCGATGAAATCCACCAAGCCTTCCTCGATCATCATGTGCTGTTTTTTCGCGACCAGAAGCTGACACCGCAACATCAGGTCGAATTTTCCCGCCGCTTCGGGCCGCTCGGAATCTATCCCTTCGTCGCCCCGCTGCCGGATGCGCCGGAAGTCATCGAAATCGTCAAGACCGAGGAAGACACGAAGAACTTCGGCGGCGCGTGGCATTCCGACACTTCCTATCTGGAGACACCGGCGCTGGCCACCGTGCTGTATGCCCATGAGGTGCCCGCCGCCGGCGGCGATACGATGTATGCCAACATGCATCTGGCCTATGAAAGCCTGTCCGACGGCATGAAGGATCTTCTCGACGGGCTGATTGGCGTCAACAGTGCGGCGCTGACGGCGGGCGGCGGCCGGGCCGTTAATATGAAACAGCGCAAGGGCATGAACGAGCAGAACATGGAGCTGGCGGACAATCTGGTCGCCGAGCATCCGGTGGTGCGCACCCATCCGGACACCGGCCGCAAGTCGCTCTATATCAACGGCGTTCATACGGCGCGGATCAAGGGCATGACGGAAGAAGAAAGCAAGCCGTTGCTGCGCTATCTCTGCGAGCACGCGACGCGGCCCGAATTCACCTGCCGCTTCCGCTGGACGCCGGGCGCGCTCGCCATCTGGGACAACCGCTGCACCCAGCACTATGCGATCAACGATTATTCCGGCGTGCGCCGCCGCATGCACCGCACCACCGTGGTCGGCGCGCGGCCGAACTGACGCGACCTAGAGCGCACTAAGATGCGGGTGGCCGCCAATCGGGGCGGCCCTCGCTCGCCGGCCTGCGGGGCTGGGCCGTCCGGTCCAAGTAATCATGGAAGTGCACGGTCGTTTGATCCGGCGTCAGGAACACCACCGCATAGGCCGGCGGCTCATGGGTTTTCACGATCACCTCGGGTTCCTGGAGGTCGAAAAGTACCTGATGGTTGGTTCCGTACATCGTCGAGAAGGGGATGCCGCGCCAGCTTCCCGTGATCGGCCGGTGAACATGGCCGAAGAACAGATGGCGGATGGTGTCGTGTGGGGCGAGCACCTCGGCCATGCGTTGCCCGTCGGCGCCGAGCCCGAGCCGGTCCAGGCTCGGCAGTCCCACCTCGAACGGCGGGTGGTGCATGAACAGGTAAACCGTCTGTCCATCGGTCGCCTTAAGTTGCCTTTCCAGCCACGCCGCCCGCTTGTCGCAGAACGATCCCCATCCTTTGCCGCGCTCCACCGTGTCCAGCAAAATGAATGCGCCGGCCGCGGTATCTAGCACCGTTTGCACAAACCCGTTCTCATCAACCGGAACGTCGGGGAAGACCTGTAGAAAATCAGTTCGGTCATCATGATTGCCGACAAGGAGGTGGACCGGCAATCGCAACCGGTCGAGGCAATCCTTCAGATCGCGGTAGGTTTTCGCCTGACCCTTGTCGGCGAGGTCTCCCGTGATCACGCAGAATTCGGCGTCGAGATGGTGCTTATTAATGTCGTCGACACAGGCATCGAGCCGATCGCACGGGTTGAGGCCGTGCAACTGCTCGCCGCGCGGCACCAAGTGAGTGTCGGTGATGTGGATGAACTTCATGTGGGCCTCCGTTGGCTGGGTCAACGCCACGATCGTCACCTCCAGCATATACCATGACGCCAAAGGTGCCCCACGGTCTTGCGACGCCGCTCGATAGAGCGCAGCATTGGTGGTGGAAACGCATCAACCGGCGGGGTTCTGCGCCGGTTCTGGGATAGTAAGGGAGGGCCCGAAATGGCATCGCCGACACTCGACCCATATTGGTGGGAGGCCGCGCCGTTGCGCGACTTGCCCGAGACGCCGCTGCCGGCGACGGTTGACGTGGCCGTGGTTGGCGCCGGATTCGCGGGACTGAGCGCTGCGCTGACGCTGGCGCGGGCGGGCCGGTCGGTGGCCGTGCTGGAACAGGACCGGCCGGGCGAGGGGGCGTCGAGCCGCAACGGCGGGATCGCCAGCGGTAATTTGCGCATGGGTTTCGGCACGATGATCGCCGCCTTCGGCCTGGACCGGGCCAAGCAAATATACGGCGAAGGCATGGAGGCACGCCGCGACCTCGCGCGCTTCATCAAAGAAGAGGGCATCGATTGCCAGTATGCGCCGGTCGGGCGTTTTACCGGCGCAATGCGGCCGGCGGATTACGAAGATTTGGCGCGAAATGCGGAGCTGCTGAACCGGCACCTGGATTTCGGCGCGGTCATGGTGCCGCGCTCCGATCAGCATAGCGAGGTCGGTACCGACCTTTATCATGGCGGGATGCTGCGGCCCGACATCGGTGGCCTGCAGCCCGCGCAGTTTCATCGCGGCATCCTGGACAAGGCGCTCGAGGCCGGCGCCCAGGTTCACGCGCACGCCGAGGTCGAGCGAATCCAGCGCGAGGATACGGGGTTCGTTCTCGCCACGTCGCGCGGGCCGGTCGCCGCAAAGGAGGTCGTGGTGGCGACCAATGGCTATACCGGTGGCGCTACGCCTTGGCTGCGGCGGCGAGTGATGCCGATCCCGAGCCAGATCATCACCACGGGGCCGCTCGATCCGGTGGTGATGGACCGCCTGATGCCGAAGCGGCGGATGCTGGGTGAGACCCGGAACCTCTATCATTATTATCGGCCATCGCCGGACGGTACGCGCATCGTCTTTGGCGGCCGGGCTGGCGCCGATACGGACGATCCGATCGAGAAAATGCGCCATCTCCGGCGCAATCTGGTCGAATTGTTCCCCGAACTTTCGGATGCCGAAATCACCCATTCCTGGTGGGGATATACCGGATATACCTTCGATTTCATGCCCAAGCTGGCGCGCCACGAAGGCGTTCACTATGCCGCCGGATTTTGCGGTTCCGGGGTAGTTTGGGCACGCTGGATCGGCACCAAGGTGGCGCAGCGAATTCTCGGCGATCCGTCGGCGAACACCGTATTCGGCGAGTTCGACTTCCAGACCCGGCCGCTCTATTGGGGCAAACCCTGGTTCCTGCCGATGGTGGTTGCGTGGTACGGCATGCGGGACCGAATGAGCCGCTGACCGGCGTTATCGATTGCCGGGGAAAAGGGTGGTGTTCGCGGCGGTCGGCATTGTTTTCCCGGCTCGGGGCGTGGTAGGGAGGCAAATGACGAAATTGCGATTTCGAGGCGGGGCGGTTCTTGTTGCCATCTTATCCCTCGCCGTGGCCGGGTGCGGAGAGGTTCGTGGGGACAGGGAGGTCGATACGTCGCCGCCCGGGGACGAGATCGGCAAGGCTCCGGGGTTGTTCAGCGGCAAGAAGGGCGCGCTCATATTCGAGACCGACCCCTGGGAGGGTGCAAGCCCGTACGGGGATTCCATGGAATAACGGCAGTTTGGCGCGTCACGCGGAATTTGCCCAATAATTGATCCCTGGAATAATTTCGCGACAAATGACAGTAATCGCCGGGCCTGCTGGGTCCCCACCTTGAATTAGCTGTACGAATACCGTTCAATTAAAGAAGGCTTTTAGGTTCGCTGTTGGCGCTAGGCGCGAAAACGGGGTGTGCACCAAGTTAACGCCACATCAGCAGGATCGGTTTGAGCGGCACAGAAGCGGAGTGAGCATATGGCAACGCAACTATCGGCGGTTGAACTCGCGTCTCCGACCGCCGGCGACTATCTCGCCCGGGTCGGTCGCGTTGCACCGGTTATTCTCGCGAATGCGGACCGGATCGAGCAAGAGCGGCGGCTGCCCCCCGAATTGCTGGCAGCGCTGCATGAAGAGAGTCTGTTTCGGCTTCTGCTGCCGCGTCCCTACCGGGGAGAAGAGGTTACGCCACAGACATTCTTTCAGGTCATGGCGGCGATTTCGGCCCTGGATGCCAGCACGGCGTGGTGCATCTGTCAGGGCAATGGCTGTGCGATGACCGCTGCCTATGTGGATCCCGCGGTGGCGCGGGAGATCTGGGGCGACGATCCCCACGGCGTGCTGGCCTGGGGACCCGGAAAGTCGGAGATTGTCACAGACGACAAGGGCTTCCACGTTAACGGAAAGTGGAGCTTCGCCAGCGGATCGCGGCACGCCACGTGGTTGGGCGGCCATTCCCTGTTGAAACAGGAGGATGGGTCGACCATCCCGCGGACCATGTTGTTTCCTGCGGCAACGGTAGAAATGATCGACATTTGGGACGTGATCGGCCTGCGCGGCACTGCCAGCGACGCCTATACGGTAACCGATACGCATGTCCCGTATGAATATTCCGTGTCGCGCGACGATCCGGAGGCGCGGCAATATCATGCGCCGCTCTATCACTTCTTCGCCACCAACATGTATGCGACGGGATTTTCCGGGGTGGCGCTCGGCATTGCCCGGGCGATGCTCGACGCGTTCAAGGAGCTCGCGAGCGATAAAACGCCTCGCCGCGCGCGCGAAAGTTTGCGTGACAATCACGTGATCCAAATGGAAGTCGCGGTATCCGAAGCACGGCTCAGGTCGGCCCGCGCCTTCATGTTGAGCGAACTCGAGGAGATTTGGGAGGACGTCGTCGCGAATGACGAGCTAACGATCGAATCGCGCATGCGCATCCGGCTCGCTTCGACCTACATCATCCATGAGGCGAAGGCGGTGGCTAATACGGTCTATGATTCTGCGGGCGCCTCCGCGATATTTCGGAGCAGCCCGTTCGAACGGCGCTATCGCGATCTCCACACCGTGGCCCAACAGATTCAGGGGCGGAAAGATCATTTTCAAACGGTCGGCGGCTTCATGCTTGGGCTACCGCCGGATACCTCCGGACTGTGATGGACCGTGCCCGGCGGCCCGGGCGCCAGGCGGAAAGAATTCTATTCATGGTTGTTGTGCGACTCGCGGACGATTGCGGTTCGCCCAACGGGTATGCAGTATAAAATATAGCACAAATCCCACCTACATTTCTATAAGTATCAATAATTACTTGATTTTTTCCTGTGCTATCCGTCACTGACGGTCCGTCGCGGGATGCGTATTCTTGCCACATTCGGGTCGGGAGAATACACATGATTCAGATCAGATACGCCACGTCAGATTTTCTTTGCGACGATTCCGGTTGCACCACGTGTCATGTTCCAGACGACACTTGGGGCGAAGTTCTTGGGCATTACCGTTGCCAGTGTTGCGGTGAGCTGGACCCGAAGCTGTTTATGATTCATCAGGATTTGTGGCTCAAGGTTACCGGCGGCAAGGTCGACCTGCTGTTATGCTGGCGTTGCACCGAGTCCCAGTTGGGCCGCTCCATTGCGCCTGACGATTTGACCGATTGCATGCTCAATTGCGTTGAGCATCCGGACATGATGGTGGTCAACGGCCACGGTTTTGAGGAATTCGCCGGCGGCCAGGGCGGAAACTGGTACGACGCCGTTTCAGCCTGATCGGACACGCCGCGCGCGATGTAGCGCCCTTGAGACGGCTGCCGTGGCGTCTTCGTAAAATTCAAAATGTTTTCCCGGACCTGCCGCATTTCGGCCGGGGCGCGACGGTGCCTATTGGGCGGCGCAGCCCAGGCCCCGCAGGTAATCGATCAGCCGGTCCTGATTCCTTTTCGTCCGGAATACGGCGATGTGCGGGGCGCCGGGAACCAGCCAGAGCGCCTTCGGCGTCCGCGCCGCGTCATACAGGGCTTGGGCGTGGTCTGGCGGGATAATGCTGTCCGCCTGCCCGTGTACGATGAGAATAGGGAGGGGGCTGAGCTGGCCGATCGCCTCCAGCGGCCTGTAATCGTCGCCGACCGTATAGGACAGCGGCCATTGCAACGGCCAGGTCAGCCATGACGCCGCGAGCTTGTCGCGCACAATCGCCCGGTAGCCGGAAAAGGCGCCTTCGATGATCAGTCCGCGCAGACGGTCCCTATAAGCCGAGCGGTCCACCGCGGTGACCGCCAGCGCCCCGCCGAGGCTCTGGCCGAATACGACGATGTGGCCCGGACCGGTGTCTGCCTGTTCCAGAGCCGCTTTCAGGGCCGCGTCAAAATCCCGGTGCAGCCCGTCGAGGTCGGGGCTTCCTTCAGATCGGCCGTAACCGCGATAATCGAACAGAAAAATGTTCACGCCCCGTGCCGGCAGCCACCACACACTGCCGAGATGCGTGCTGATGTTCTCGGCATTGCCGTGCAAAAACAGTATGGTACAGACCGGTTCCCGTGCGGCCTTGGGATCGGCGGGCAGGTACCAGCCATGCAGCCTCACCCCATCGCTTGCGGCGAAGCGGACGTCCCGATAGGCGAGACCGGTGCGGTCCGGCGTGAGCAACAATTCCTGCTGCGGATAAAAGAACAAGCCGCCGCAGGCGGCGAGCGCAATGCACGGCGCCAGGAACAGCACTTTGAATACGGGACGCACGATCAGAAAGAAACGCGTAGCGTGGAGCTCGCGGAAAGGGACGTGGGCGTCGCCCTTCACGCCGGTTTTAGCCCTGACATCTCAGCGGGCATGCGCCTCGTCCACTGAATATTGGAAGCCCATCGTCCGATTATCGAACGTCCCCCATGTACGTCGGGCCGTTGCCGTTCTGGATGCGGGTAATTCAGGTTGGCTGGGGTACCTGGATTCGAACCAAGACCGACGGAGTCAGAGTCCGCTGTACTACCATTATACTATACCCCAGCAGTCTCCCGATTTTTAGCACGGTCCGCGGCGATTGTGTAGCCGCTTGAGGTAAAATTCAGGATGGCCGGCGTTTAGCCCGTGGGCGGGCCTGCCAGCGTATATTTCAAGGGCAGGCAGTCGATTAGGTTGCGCCGGAAGCCGAAGCGATACAAGTGCTCCCGGCTTGGAATTGCGTCGGTCCAATCAAGCCCATCCGGCGATGCGGCGGAGTCGGCAGAGCCGGACATTCGGGGGGCGCTTTCGTCGCTTGGCGTAACGCCACAAATGAAGACGATGTCATTTGTATCGATTAAATCGAGGTCGTTATTCGGGTTTGCACGTGTTGGTTTTCCGTCGATCCAAATCGTTACGCCGGTTATGAGCTTGATTGGCACTGCCTGGGCGTCAGCGGGGCCCCAACGGCCGTTTTCTGGCGGTCCTTCACAATCCGCGACCATCTCTGTGGTGTTCAATGCACGGGTCAGCGGGCCCACCCTCATAAATGGGTCTCCGAACGGGTCGGGCGGTAGGCGGACCGGAAAGACCGTGCCGCGCAGGAGGTCGGCGAGGGCGAGCTGTCCGATATCTTCCGGCACACCGTTTTGAAGCGGCGGTACACTCAGGACGCGGCGGTGTTGCTCGATCCCATCGATGTAAACGATCCCGCGCCGGGCGCGCGCCGGGTCCGTGCCCGCGCTACGATTTAGCGATGACGCCAATTCAGTTGTCCGCTCGAAGATGCTATCGCAATCCGCGAATGCCGCTGCATCAAGCGTTTCGAAGGGCACCCCGAGGCGCCGGGCAAGGCCATGCGCGAACTGGCGTTTGCGATTTCCGTCCGGACCGAAAAGCAGAATATTGGGTTTCGGCCGGGGCAGCTCGACATCGGCCGATTGCGCACCGCCAGTGAGGAACCGGTAATAGGTGTGCAGGGTGATAGCGAGGTGGC
>CAYYBI010000263.1:0-12068 GCA_964469835.1 uncultured Rhodospirillaceae bacterium | reverse complement strand
CCGGGGTGCCCTCGGCCGCCTGGCGCCGCGTATCGGCGGCCAGCATACGCCGGGCGACTTCCGTGCGCGCCGCCTCGGCATCGGCGTCGGTGATATCGCCGCGCCGGTGTTCGGCCTCGATCTCGGCAATCTGGTCCTTGTAGACTTGGAGGTCGTGCGATGCGGCGTCCACCGGCGCCGCTCGCCGCTGCAGCATGGGCAGTGCCAGGCCGGCCGCGGCGACCAGCATCAACAGGGTGACGATGATCCAGAAGGTCATGGGGCGCCGTCGTCCTCGGCGAGCAGGGCGTCGAGTCGGGCCTGCTCGTCCTCGCCAAGCGCGACAGTGGCCGTTGCTCGCCGGCGGTTCCGGAAATAAACGATCATCACACCGGCCGCGCCCAGCAGCACGAGACCCGGTCCGAACCACAACAACCAGGTGCTGCGTTTGACCGGGGGCCGGAGCATGACGAAATCGCCGTATCGCTTGATCAGGTAATCCCGGATTGCCTGATCGCTGTCGCCGGCGCCCAGCCGCTCCCGCACGAGGCGGCGCATGTCGCGGGCGAGATCGGCATTCGATTCGTCGATCGACTGGTTCTGACAGACCAGGCAGCGGATTTCCGACGATAGGGTGCGGGCCCTCGCTTCCAGGGCGGCATCCTTCAGGACCTCACCCGGTTCGACCGCCAGGGCGGCGACAGCGAAGGCTGCGATCGCGGCCGCGAGCAGGATGGGAGAAAGTCGCACCCTCACTTGTCACCGCTCAGATCGCGGATCAACGGCACGATCGTGTCGTTCATCGTTTCCGCGAAGATGGGGCCGATATGCTTGTAGCGGATGCGGCCTTCGCGATCGACGATATAGGTCTCGGGTGCGCCATAGACGCCCCATTCGATACCGGCGCGGTTTTCACCGTCGAATCCGATCCCGGTATAGGGGTTGCCCAATTCCTTCAACCATTGCGTCGCGGCCTCGCGCTTGTCTTTCCAGTTGATGCCATAGAGCGGAACCTTGTGGTCCTTGGCGAACTGTATCCAGACCGGATGTTCGGCCCGGCAGGGGACGCACCAGGACGCGAACACATTGACCAGCGCGACGCGTCCCTTCAAATCGGCGGTTGCCAGCCCCTTGCCGCCATCCAGCAGCGGCGGCAGGGTGAATTCCGGCACCGGCTGGTCGATCAGCGCGGACGGCACGATGCGGGCATCGCGGGTCAGGCCGAAGCCGAGATAGACCGCGAGACCCAGAAACAGGACCAGCGGCGTGAGGAATAGGGCGCGCCTCATCGGTATCGGTTCATTCCGCCGCCGCCGGAACGCCCTTGGCGCTGCGCCGTTTCGGTGCACCGACCCGCAGCCGCCGGTCGCTGAGCGACAGCAGGCCGCCGAGCACCATGACCGTCGCGCCGAGCCAGATCCACAGGACCAGCGGCTTGAAATAGAGCCGCACGGTGTGGCCGCCCTTGTTGTCGGACGCGCCGATCACCGCGTACAGATCGCCGGCCGCGGTCGAACGGATTGCCGCCTCGGTCGTTTCCTGCCCGCCGACGACATAGCGCCGCCGTTCAGCCACCAGCCGGTCGATCTTCTCGCCGTCGCGGCGTATCGTGAACAGGCCACGCTGCGCCACATAGTTCGGTCCGCGTTGGTCTTCCACCCCGTCGAAGGCGATTTCGAACCCCGCGAGCGCCACGGTCTGGTTCGGCGCCATCACGAGGATCTTCTCTTCCTGCCAGGCGGCGGTGCCGGCGGAGCCGGCAATGGCAAGCGCCAGGCCGAAATGCGCCAGCGACATGCCCCAGGCCGCGCGCGGCAGGCCGCGCATCCGGGTCAGCGAGTCGCGCAGCGGCATCCGGCCGATGCCCGTGCGGGCCACCAGTTCGGTAATGACGGCGCCGCCGAGCCAGATCGCGAAGCCGATCGCGACGGTCCCCAGCACCGGACGGCCCCATTGCCAGTAGCCGATGATCACGGTCAGCGCCAGCGCCACAATGGCGGCGACTTTCAGGCGGGCCAGCGCGCCGGCAAGGTCGGCGCGCTTCCAGGCGAGCATCGGCCCGACGCCCAGCGCGGCGACCAGCGGCGCCATCAGCGGCACGAATGTCGCGTTGAAAAAGGGCGGGCCGACCGACACCTTGCCGCCGCCCATGGCCTCGAGCAGGAGCGGATACAATGTGCCGATGAAGACTGTCGCGGCCGCCGTGGTCAGCAGCAGATTATTCAGCATGAGTGCGCCTTCGCGGCTGACCGGCGAGAACAGCCCGCCTGGTTCCAACCGCGGCGCGCGCCAGGCATACAGCGCAAGCCCGCCGCCGACCGCGACGATCAGCAGGACCAGGATAAAGACGCCGCGTTCCGGGTCGGTCGCAAAGGCATGCACCGAAGTGAGAACGCCCGAACGCACCAGAAAAGTGCCGATCAGGCTCAGCGAGAAGGTCAGGATGGCGAGCAGGATGGTCCAGCTTTTCAGGGCGTCCCGCTTTTCCACCACGATCGCGGAATGCAGCATCGCGGTGCCGACCAGCCAGGGCATGAAGGACGCGTTCTCCACCGGATCCCAGTACCAGAAGCCGCCCCAGCCGAGCTCGTAATAGGCCCACCAGCTTCCGAGCGCGATGCCGGCAGTGAGGAACGACCAGGCCAGCAACGTCCATGGCCGTACCCAATGCGCCCAGGCCGCATCGACGCGGCCTTCGATCAGCGCCGCGATGGCGAAGGAGAAGGCGATCGAGAACCCGACATAGCCGGCGTAGAGAATTGGCGGATGCAGCGCCAGTCCCGGGTCCTGCAGCAGCGGGTTCAGGTCATTGCCATTGGCCGGAGCGGGGAACAGCCGCTCGAACGGGTTGGAGGTGAACAGGATGAACAGCAGGAACCCGACACCGATCATCGCCTGCACCGACAGCACCCGCGCGCGCAGTGTCGGCGGCAGGTTGCCGCCGAACAGCGCGACCATGGCGCCGAACAGGGCGAGGATCAGCACCCAAAGCAGCATCGAGCCCTCGTGGTTGCCCCAGACGCCGGATATCTTGTAGATCAGCGGTTTCAGGGAATGCGAATTCATGGCGACGTTCTTGACCGTGAAATCGCTGGTGAGATAGGCGTGCGTGAGTGCGCCGAAGGCGACCGCGATCAGCAGGAGCTGCAGCACCGCCGCCGAATTGCCGGCCGCCATCCAGCCGCCGTGCCGCCGCGCCGCGCCGGCCATCGGCAGCACCGCCTGCGTCACGGCAACGCACAACGCGAGCACCAGGGCAAAATGTCCAAGTTCGGTAATCATCCTAGAACGGCCGGCCTCCCTTCACCGTGGTGCGGTGCATGTGGCGGACATATTTGTCCTGATCGTAGGGCTGGGCCTGATGCATCACGCAGCGGTTGTCCCAGAACACCAGGTCGAACTGGCGCCATGCATGGCTGTAGACGAATTGCGGCTGAATGCTGTGTTCGTAGAGGCGGCGGATCAGCGGCGCTGCCGCATCGTCGTCCATGCCCTCGATTCCAACCGTATGGCCTTCGTCGATATAGAGCGATTTGCGGCCGGTCTCCGGATGGGTTCGCACGATCGGATGGACTGCCGGCTGCAGGCTTTCGATCTGATCGTCCCGAAGTTTGGCGCGGTTCCCGCCGCTTTTTTCATCCGCCTTTTTGTAATGGCGCTGATAGTCGTGAACGGCGCGCAGCCCGGCGATGGACTGTTTGAGGTCCTCGGGCAGCGCGTCATAGGCGGCGTACATGTTCGCGAACTTGGTGTTGCCGCCTTCGGGCGGCACTTCCAGCCCATACAGCAGCGAGCCCAGCGGCGGCTCGTCATTGTAGGACATGTCGGTATGCCAGCGGCGGCCGCCATCCGGCAGGCCGAGCGGCTTGCCGTCGACTTTCTTGTTCGACAGCACGAGAATCTCCCGCAGGCCGGGCAAGGCATACTGATCGAGGACCTGATAGTCGAGTTCGCCGAACCGGCGGCTGAAGGCGATCTGCTGCTCCGGCGTCAGATGCTGGTCGCGCAGGACGATAACGCCATGGTCGAGATGGGCACGGTGAATCTGGCGGAATTCCTCGTCCCCGGCCGCGGCCACATCGACACCGGTGATCTCCGCCGCCATCACGTCCGAAAGGGGGGCTACCTGAAGCGTCATTTTTCGTCTCCTTGCCGGGCTATGATACAGCGTTTCACCGACCCGTTCCCGGTTCTATTTTTTTGCCGGATCTTTCCACTGGCCGGATCGTTTCAGCGCGTCGGCGACTTCGGGCGGCATGTATTGCTCGTCATGCTTGGCGAGCACTTCGGTCGCGTCGAATTTTCCCTCGGCGTCCAACCGGCCCTCGGCGACCACGCCCTGGCCCTCGCGGAACAGATCCGGCAGGATGCCGCGGAACCGAATCGTCACGGATTGCTGCATATCGGTGACGACGAAGCTGGTCGTCACGCCGTCGGACAGTGTCTTGACACTGCCTTCGGCAACCAGCCCGCCGAGGCGGATGCGCTGACCGGGCTCTACCTGCTTGGCTTGCAAATCGCTGGGGCTGTAGAAAAAAACCAGACTGTCCTCGAGTGCGAACAGCACTAGCGCCGCGGCCACGCCCAGCATGGTCAGCCCTGCCAGCACCGCGTACAGGCGCCGACGCTTGCGCGCCCGGGGGTGTCGCGTCGGCGTGGGCGCTGCGGTCATACCGTGGTCTCTTCGAGGGTGTCGGGGGCGCCGCGCCGGGCCGCGCGCAATTCGTGCAACCGCGCCTCGTTCCGGCGAACATGATGCAGCGCACTGATCAGCAAACCGATCAGCACGATCGCGGCAACCAGATAAGCCGCCCAGATGAAGCCTGCATGCCCACCCATCGAGAAATATTGTGTAACCGCTTCCATGGTCTCAGTGTCCGGCCAGGCTGAGCTGAAGGTTGCGGACCTTGGCGGCGGCGATTTCGCCCCGCACGCGCAGAATCAGCACGGTGACGAAGAACAGCTTGAAGCCGATCGCCATGCTGAGCAGCGGCCACAGCATATCGGGATGGATCGCCGGCCCGTCGAGCCGCACCACGCTGGCCGGCTGGTGCAGCGTGTTCCACCAGTCGACCGAGAATTTGATGATCGGCAGGTTGACCAGGCCGACCAGGGAAAGAATTCCGGCGGCGCGCTGTCCGCGCACCGGATCGTCGAATCCGTCCACCAGCGCGATGTATCCGAGATAGAGGAACAGCAGGATCAGCACCGAGGTGAGGCGCGCGTCCCAGACCCACCAGGTGCCCCACATCGGCTTGCCCCAGAGCGAGCCGGTAATCAGGCAGATGATCGTGAAACCGGCGCCGATCGGCGCGGCAGATTTGGCGACGAGGTCGGCGACCGGATGGCGCCAAATCAGGGCGGTGGCGCTGGCGACGGCCATGCAGGCATACACGAACAGCGCCATCCAGGCGGCGGGCACATGGACATACATGATGCGCACCGTTTCGCCCTGTTGATAGTCGGGCGGCGAGTCGAGCAGGGCGAAGTACAGTCCGGCCGCGAGAGTCAGCACGGTCAGCGCCGCGCACCAGGGCAGCAAGGCATTGGCCAGTTTGAGGAATCGGGTCGGGTTCGCGAAGCGGTGCATGCGCTCTATATAAGGCTTTTGGCCGCATTGGTGGCGTTAATTATTGTCGCAGGCCCGTGCGCGCCCAAGTCCGGGCTAACGCGCCGCCGCCAGCCGCGCCACCGGCGCCTCGTCGATCGGCCAATGGATCGCGGCCGAAACGATGCCGAGCCCCGCGGAAATCCACCAGACCACATCATAGGAGCCGGTCAGGTCGAACATGTATCCGCCCAGCCAGGCGCCCAGGAAACTTCCGATCTGATGGCTGAAAAAGACGATACCGAATAGCGTCGCCATATAACGGGGGCCGAAAATTTGTGCCACCAGCGCCGACGTCAGGGGCACCGTGCTGAGCCAGAGCAGGCCCATGGTCGCGCCGAAAACCAGCACCGTCGTCTCGGTCACCGGAATCAGAACGAATGCCGTGAACAATAGTCCGCGGGCGAGGTAGAGGCTGCTGAGCAGGAATTTCTTGCTGAACCGGTCGCCGAGGAAGCCGGACAGCAACGATCCGATGACGTTGAACAATCCGATCAGTCCGAGCGCCCAGGCGCCGAATTCAGGCGCCAGTCCCTTGTCGACGACGAAGGATGGTAGATGGGTTCCGATATAGGCGACATGAAAGCCGCACACGAAGAAGCCGCAGATGAGCAGGCGGTAGCCGCGATGGCCGCGCGCCTCGCGCAGGGCCTCGCCCAGGCTCTGCGGCGTGTCCGGCTCCGGCGGCCGGCCCTTGAGGACGGTGGCGATCGGCAGTGCGATCAGGATGATCAGCGCCATCATGAGCAATACCGTCGACCAGCCATAGTGCTGCAAAAAGGCCTGTCCGATGGGCACCACGGCGAACTGGCCGATCGATCCGATCGAACCGCCGACACCGAGCGCCAGCGCGCGGCGCTCCGCCGGCACGACGCGCGCGATGGCGGAAAATACGATGGCGAAGCTGGTGCCGCTGAGGCCGAGCCCGATCAGCACCCCCATGCCGAGATAGGCATGCGCAGGGGTGGAGGCTTCGGCCATGGTGTACAGCCCGGCGGCGTAGAGCAGTCCGCCCAGCGCCACGGTGCGGCCCGAGCCGTAGCGGTCGGCAATTGCACTAACGAAAGGCTGCGCCATGCCGACCACAAGATTTTGGATGGCGATGGCCAGCGCGAATATCTCCCGGCCCCAGCCGAATTCCGCGCTGATCGGCTGCAGGTAGAGCCCGAAGGTTTGGCGGATGCCGAAAGTAAAAAACAGCATGATGCAGGCTGCGCCCATAACCAGGAGCGGTGTGCGCCAGTTTTTTGACGTCTCAGCGGTCATGAAAAGTCCCTAGCATTGGGCGGCATTGCGGGCGTGTCGGGCCGGGATACTGCATGAGTGCGTTCGTTCGGCCAAGCAAAATGCACAGTATCAGCGGGTTGCCTGGCGCAGCGCGGCGGCGGCGGTAAAAGGCGCGAGCGGCAGCGCCGCGGCGAGGATGGCGCCGAGCAGCAGCAGATGCGGCCGCACGCTCTGGCCGGTCAGCGCCGCATCGACGGCGGCCACGCCGAAGATCAGAATCGGCACGTAGAGCGGCAGCACCAGCAACGATACCAGAATGCCGCCGCGCCGCGCGCCGAGGGTGAGCGCCGCTCCGATTGCCCCGATCAGGCTGACCGCCGGCGTCCCCAGCGTCATGGCGGCGATCAGGGGAATTAAACCGGTTACCGGCATCTGCAGGATGACCGCCAGCACCGGCGCTGCGACGATCACGGGCAGGCCCGCTACCAGCCAGTGCGCCGCCGTCTTCGCCAGCACGACGATTTCCAGCGGCGCCGGCGACAGCACCATTAATTCCAGGGAGCCGTCTTCGTAATCATGCTGGAACAGCCGGTCGAGCGACAGCATCGCGGCAAGCAATGCGGTGACCCAGACCACCCCGGGCGCGATACGGGCCAGGATGTTGGCTTCCGGGCCGATGCCCAACGGGAAGAGCGTGGCGGCGATGATGAAAAAGCAGACGGCGAGAACGGTGTCGGTTCCTTGCCGGAAGGTGAGGCGAAGGTCGCGCACCAGGATCTTGCAGAAGGTGCCGGTCATGTGGACCCGTCTTCGGATGCGCCGCGCGCCACCGCGAAGGCGGCGATATCGAGTGTCCTCTCGGCCGGGAGCGGCGGACCGCCATGCGCCGACATCGCCACCATGCCGCCCCGGGCGCGATGCTCGGCGATCAGGTCGAACACGGTTTGCTGGGCCTGGCTGTCGAGCGCCGTGGCCGGTTCGTCGAGCAGCCAGAGCGGCGCCTCGATCGCGCCGAGCCGGGCGAGGCAGACCCGGCGCGCCTCGCCGGCGGATAGAAAGCGGGCCGGCACGTCCGCCAGCGCCGAGAGACCGAGCCGCTCGAGCGTGGCGTCGACGCCGCTGCCGCTGCCATGCATTTCGGCCCAGAACATCAGGTTCTCGCGCACCGTAAGCGCCGGTTTCAGCGCATTCTGGTGGCCCACATAGATCAGGCGCGCATGGTGGCCGGTGATATCCTCGGTCACCGTTTCGCCGTTCCAGCGGACCGCACCCTCAACCGCCGGCGACAATCCGGCCATCACCCGCAGCAGGCTCGACTTGCCGCTGCCGTTCGGCCCGCGCAGCATTAGCGCGTCGCCATCGGTCAATGCGAAAGAGAGCGCGGAAAAAACCACGCGCTCGCCACGTATGCAGGTAAGGGTATCGCCGGTAAAACTGTCGGGCATTGCGCTCGGCGGCAGATGAAACGGCGATCAAGGTACTGGGGATGGCGCTAAAAAGAAAGACGGTCGCTGGGGGTGGGCCAGCGACCGCCAGGAGTGAACGACCTTACGCCAAGGCCGCAATCAGAAGTGAGGCTGTTTGGCGTAGCCTCGTCTGAGAGGGGAGGTCTCAGCATGAGTAGTACACACCGGGAGTATGGCCTCGATTTGCCGGGAATAAGGCAATATTGGGGCAACCCGTTTGGTTAAAATGGAGGGTCAGCGGCTTTTTTAGAATTAAATCCTATCCAATTTGCCGCAAATGTGGATTCGCTCCGTCATATTTCTGATAGATAGGAAATAAATCAGGAATATTCGGGCGTTATGCCGGGGCCCAATTTGGGCATCCGGCGCGTCCAGCAGGTCGTTGACTCACCTTTCGGATGAGGCTTGGCCCATCCGCCGGGCATAGGTGGCGCCGAATTCGCGGGTTCCCTCGAAATTGGGCGGCAGTTTCCGCCCGTTCGGCAGGCTCAGCCACATCCGCAGCATGTGGCGCCTATTTTCCGGTTCGGTGAAGTCTTCATATTTCGTTCGGCCGTGAAACGTCGCGTAGTTGTTGGCGATCTGGATATCGCCGGGCCGCATTTCGAAACGCAGACAAAATGCCGGGTCGGCGCAAATTTCGCCAAGCAGGTCAAGGGTTTCCAACTGCGCCGGGCTGAAAGGCGGCACATCGGGAAAGCGCTGGGCGGCATGCATCAGACTGTTCTTGTAGTTCGTGGTGAGCTGACCGTTCCACCAGGTGTAGATCGGCATGACCTGAGTGCGCGCACCATCGCGCCGCTGGCCGCGGGTGTCCATATACCAGCAGGGTTCCTGCAGCAGCGCCGCCAGGTCCGGCCGGCGGCGCACGACCTCGTTGAAGACGGCAACCGCGCTGACCAGCAGGCTTTCACCGCCCCGCCGTCCCGCGCTGAGACAAAACAGCATGAAGATATCGGCGCCGTCGTTGTGGAATGTGATGGCCGCATCGGTCTGGTAGTCGCGCAGCGTATCGGAGGCGGTGAACGCCTTACCGGTGTCCCGTACGTCATGCATCAAATTGCCGGCGCGATCCTGCGGCTCCGGCGTGCCGAGATGGTTGCCGAGGCCCCAGAACAGCGTCCGGGACGTTTCCTCGTCATAGCGGTCGACGGGCAGTCCGCGCAGCAGCGCGAAGCCGCGGCCGCCTTCGAGCTCGCCCTGCAGGGCAATCAGTTTTTC
Organism: uncultured Rhodospirillaceae bacterium; assembly: GCA_964469835.1. GTDB lineage: Bacteria > Pseudomonadota > Alphaproteobacteria > UBA8366 > UBA8366 > JAOTYV01. The sequence goes on along the minus strand of CAYYBI010000263.1, from coordinate 2,567 downwards.
GGCCAGACCCTCGAGCGGAAAATCCTCGCGCCGCTGGTCGAACAGGGGGCGCCTGCTGCCCTTTGCGCAATGCAGGGCGGTGTCGATCTCCGCCAGATCCCCGGGCGTCGCGGTAATCACCCATTCCCGGCATGCCGCTATGTCGCGGCCAAGCCATACGGACGGATCGTCGAGTGGCGCGCGCAGGATATCGAAATCGATAGCCGGCGTTGCGGTTGCGGCGGTCACTGGCCGGGAACCTCGATTTCCATCAGCGGCACGTATTGCTGGCCGCCATGACCGTCGCTGTCGCGCACGTCGCCCTGAAATACCGGGCGGGGGATCGAGGCCTTGAAGGCGAGCGCGTTGTCGCACTCGAAAAATTTGACCTTTTCCGCCGGCAGGCCGTATCGCAGCGCCACCGCCTCGCGGCTCAACACGCCCGATTGCTTGACCCGCTCGTAGACCTCACGGTCGGCGAACATGATGTCGAAAGTAAGCTCGAAGGGACCTGCATTCTTGCTGCGGATCAATCGCGCGAGTTCGCCCAGTGTCGCCATGCCGTTGTGCTTCCTCTAGTGAACGTTGACGTAGTCGATCGGAAACATCTCATAGGGGTCCTCCGGTTCGACCACGTGATTGACGCAGAACCGGTAGACCGCGCCGCGTTCGAGATAAGAGGGATTGTAGGGGCAGGCAACGCCGGTGATCAGGCCGCTCCACTCCGGTATCGGCAAATGCAAGGCTTGGTGGCGGGTGACGGCGGCGATCGCCGACGCGGTTTCCTGATCCGGTGCGGTGACCTCGAACAGCAGGCAAAGCTCATGGCTGGTCACTTCCTTGACCGGTTCGAGCGGCCCCATGGTGCCGTTCTTGCCGTAGATGCGAACATTGAAGATGTAGTCCTCGGCCGATAGCGCGCCGCCATAAACCTCATTCACCCGGACGTGCACCCGGTCGTGAAGCCGTTCCACCCAGTCGTCGATCTGGCGAATGATGAAGGGATCACGGATCGAGCCGATGATCACGCTCTGATACCCGACCTTTTCCGAACCCTCCAGCTTTACCGTATAGGTTTTTGCCGGGATGAAGTCGCTGCCGCGCACAATGACCCGCCGATTGTCGAGCGCTTCGTAGTCGGATTTCGTCAGGTCGATGGTGCCGTTCGATTCGACCAGCCGGTAGGGATCGGCGTTTTCGTACAGGCTGTGCGCGGCGATGCTTTGCGGTGTGCACCGGAGATCGGGATCCAGCGGCTCGACCACGAAATTGTCGCTGCCGCAGGTTGCCATGATGCAGTCGGGGGATTTGCGCTGTTCGACCGAGGCGGCGCCGCATTCCAGGATCTTCGCCGCGTGCCACGCGACGCCGGCTGGAATGCCGTGGCTTATCGGGATTCCGGCGAAAATCGCGCAGTCGCTGGCGCGACCGGCGATGACAACCTCCGCGCCATTGTCCAACGCCTTCATGAACGGCTCTTCGCCCATCATGCCGACAATCCGCGCGGACCGGTCGATCACCCCTTCGTCGAAGTCGGGCGCCGGGTCGAGCGGCTTTATCCTGCCTTCGCGCAGGCGTTTCTTGAGGTAGTCCTTGTCCTGCTCGGCGTTGATTACCGCCATGGGGAACTTCAAATTCTCCTCGGCGGCGATTTCCTCGACGATTCCTTTTACCGCAGCGACATGTGGCGTCCCGCCGGCGGTTCCGGCGCTGCCGATCAGCAGGGGTATGCCGGCCTTGCGGGTGGCGAGGAGCATCAGCCGCAGGTCGCGCTTGATCGAGACGCGCGGGAACGAGGTGGTGCCGGCGCCGAGCGGATACGGGCCGGGGTCCGTCGAGCCGCCGTCGCAGCCGATGAAGTGCGGTTTGCGGCCCAATGCCTCTTCGAGGGATTCTTCCCGAAAGCCGGAGCCGCAAACGCCGGATGCGGAAACCACCCGAACCTCCGTGCCCTTGTTCTCCGTCATATCAATTCTCCTTGGTTTGTGCGTCTCATCATGCGGTTTGCCCACCGGCCTGCCTATGCCCAAAAAGCGCCGCCGAGCACGATGGCTTCCGGCGCGAGTTTCTGGTCTCCGGTGACTTTCTTGCCGAGGCTGTCCAGATAGTCGAAAGCGCCTTCCTCGTGGCGCAGGACGACGGCGTCGCCCGGCGATCCCGGCTTGAGCGAGCCGAGTTCGGGCCGGCCGATCGCCTTGGCCGGCGTTTCGGTGGTGGCCCGCACCACCTCCATCAGCGGCGCGCCGAGCGACAGGAACTTCGACATGGTCACCAGCACGTCGAAGGCGGGTCCGTCGATGCTGTTGACGTGCACGTCGCTGCTCAGCACATCCGGCAGGAAGTTGTTCTGCACCATGGCCTCGGCGACGTCGAAGTCGAACGAGCCCCGGCCATGCCCGACATCGAAGATAACGCCGTGTTCGCGCGCTTCCTCCACTTCGCGGCGGATGTTGCGTTCCGCGTCGACCGCCGCGTTGGGAAACATCCGGCAGCAATGGGTCAGGATGTCGCCGGGCCGGAGGCGCTCCAGGATGTCCTTGCGCCGCGGCGGCGGCGGGCCGATATGCACCATCACCGGCAGGTCGAGT